>NZ_JBHXAW010000274.1:0-5930 GCF_042726645.1 Isoptericola sp. NPDC060257 | reverse complement strand
GCGCGGCTGCGTGGGCGTGACGTCAGCCCGGACGAGCGGTGGGTCAGCCCTTGACGGCGCCGGCCATGATGCCCGCGACGAGCTGCTTGCCGACGAAGGCGAAGATCACCAGCAGGGGCAGCGTCACGAGGAAGATGCCCGCCATCACGAGCGAGTAGTCCACGAAGAAGTTGGCCTGCAGCGACTGCACCACGAGAGGAAGCGTCGGGTTCTCGCTGTTCAGCACGATGGACGGCCAGAAGAAGTTGGTCCACTGCTGCACGAACGTGAACAGTCCCAGCATCGCGGCGGCGGGTCGCGCGGCCGGCAGGGCCACGGACCAGAACGTGCGGATCATCGACGCGCCGTCCACGCGGGCCGCTTCGATGAGCTCGTACGGCAGCGCCTCGGACAGGTACTGCGTCATCCAGAAGACGCCGAACGCGGTGACGAGGGCAGGGACGATGACCGCCTGCAGCTTGCCGATCCAGCCCAGGTCGGTCATGAGGATGTACATCGGGATGACGCCGAGCTGGGTCGGCACGGCCATCGTGGCGATGACGAAGACCAGCAGGGGGCCACGACCGCGGAAGCGCAGCTTGGCGAACGAGTAGCCGGCGAGCGTGGAGAACAGCACCACCGACAGCGAGGTGAGCACCGAGACGATCACCGAGTTGGTGAGGGCCTTCCAGAAGTTGATCCGGGTGGACTCGATCACGGTGGCGAACTGCTGGAACAGGCTCGAGTCGGGCAGCCACTGCGGCACGGCGTTCTTCGCGATCGTGACCGGGTCGGACGACCCGAGCAGCAGCGTGAAGTACAGCGGGAAGATCGAGATCAGCAGCGCGACCCCGAGCAGCGTGTAGGTGAGCCAGCCGGGGCGGCGCTGCGCGGTGCGCGTGGCGCGCGAGCCGCGGTTCCGGCGCTTGGCGGCCGCGCGGGCCGCGCCCGGACCGGCGGTCTGGGCGGTGACGGCGACGGAGCTCATCGGCGGTCCTCCCGGTCGGTGGTCGAGGTGGTCGGGGGGAAGGTGGGCGGGAGCGTCGCCCTGGGGGCCGCGGGCCCGCTCGCGGCGGCGGCCGCGCCGGACGCCTGCGCGACCCGGGCTTCCGCCCGGACGCGACGGGTGGTCCGGCGGCTCCCCTTGGCGCCCTTCGGGCCGGAGGTGGCGATCCGCTGCGTGATGAGGAAGTTGATCATGCCGATGACGATGATCAGCAGGAAGAGCAGCAGCGCGACCGCCGACGCGCGGCCGAGGTTCTTCTGGTTGCCCCACGCGACGTCGTACAGGTAGACGACCGTGGTCATCCAGTCCTGGTCGGGTCCGCCGAGGCCCTTCGGGTCGTACATGCGGACCTCGTCGAAGATCTGCAGGCCACCGATGGTCGACGTGATGACGACGAAGATGATCGTGGCGCGGATCTGCGGCACGGTGATGGAGAAGAACTGCCGCGCGCGGCCGGCGCCGTCGATGACGGCCGCCTCGTAGAGCTCGCGGGGCACGGCCTGCATGGCGGCGAGGAAGATCAGCGCGTTGTAGCCGGTCCAGCGGAAGTTCACCATGCTGGCGATCGCGACATGGCTGGCGACGCGGTCGGTGTGCCAGCCGATCGGGTCGACGCCGACGAACCCGAGCAGCTCGTTGATGAGGCCGTAGTCGTCGGCGAACAGTCGGCCGAAGATCATGGAGACCGCGACCGGTGCGACGACGTAGGGGATCAGCACGCCCATGCGCCAGAAGGTGGCGGCGCGCAGGTTCTGGTCGAGCAGCGCCGCGATCGTGATCGCGAGGATCACCTGCGGGATGCTCGAGAAGACGAAGATCGAGAACGTGTTGACCAGGGACTTCCAGAACAGGGGCTGCGCCAGGACGGCGGCGTAGTTCTCGAGCCCCGTGAACTCGCCCTGGCCGCCGAGCAGGTTCCACTCGTGCAGCGACACGAACAGCGTGTAGCCGAGCGGGAACAGGCCGGTGAGCGCGAACAGCAGGAAGAACGGCGAGATGTACAGGTACGGGGAGACCTTCACGTCCCAGCGGCCGAGGCGCTGGGAGAAACCGACGCGTCGGGGAGGACGTGGCCCGGTCGCACCGCGTCGGTGCGTGGGCTGGGTGGGGGAGAGGACGGCCATCTGCTGCTTCCTGTGCTCGCCGGTCCGCCGCCCGCCGGCCGGGCGCGCCGAGATCCTGTCTCGGCGGGCCCGGCCGACGGTACGGCGGGGGTCAGGGACTGGTCAGGGGGTCAGAGCCCGAGCGAGGCGTACTCGTCGAGGGCGCCCTGCCAGCTCTTCTCCGGGTCGTCACCGTTGAGGTCCACGCGGTTCAGCGCGTTCTGCACGGCCGTGTGGATCGCGAAGTAGTTCTTGCCCTTGAACGGGGCACCCTCGATCGCCTGGGCGCGGGCCGAGAAGATCGGGCCGACCGGGGCGTCGTTGAAGAAGTCGTTCGTCGAGTCCTGCACGGCGTCGGACGCCTGGGCGTCCAGCTGCGACGGGAACGTGTTGGCGTTCTCGTACGCCTTGGTCTGGATCTCCGGCGAGGTCAGCCACGCCGCGAGCTCCTTGGCCGCCGCAGCGTTGTCGCCCGAGGCGGGCACGGTGAGGAACGAGCCGCCCCAGTTGCCACCGCCGCCGGGGAAGACGTCCGCGACGTCCCAGCCCTCGACGCCGCCGGCGTTCTGCTCGATGGACGCGGTCATCCACGGCGGGCAGAGCATGGTGGCCCACGCGTTGTTCTGGAAGCCGGCGGTCCAGTCCTCGCCCCACTGCTCGAGGCCGGCGGACAGCTCGTCGTCCACGGACGCGGTCAGGACCTGGTCGTACAGGTCCCTGATCTCCTGGTTGGTCTTGAGGTCCTTGGGCTCGCCGGTCGCCGGGTCCTCGTAGGCGCCCTCGAGCTGGTTCACCATGCCCTGGTAGGTCGGCACCGCGCCGTCGAACCAGGCGGAGTCCGACTTGGCGACGAACTTCTTGCCGAGGTCGAAGTAGTCCTGCCACGTCGCGTCGTCGCCACCGAGGGCCTCGGCGACCTTCTCGCGGTCGGTCGGCAGGCCGGCCTTCTCGAAGAGGTCGGCGCGGTAGCAGATGGCCTCCGGGCCGATGTCGGTGCCGTAGCCGATGAGCTTGCCGTCCGGCGTCGTGGCCTGCTGGACCTTCCAGTCCACCCACCGGCCGTCGAGGGCCGGGTCGCCCAGGTCCTCGAACAGGTCGGGGTACTGCATGAGCTCGGGCAGCCAGTCGACCTCGATGCCCTCGATGTCGGCCAGGCCCTCGCCGCCGGCGGCCAGCTTGGTCGTGAGGTTGTTGCGCGCGTCCTCGGACGTCGCGGCGGTGACCTGCTTGACGGTGACGTTCGGGTGGTCCTCGGTGTACGAGGCGAGGAGCTCGTCGGTGTAGCCGAACTGGTTGAACGTGGCGACGGTCAGGGTGATCTTCTCGTCGCCGGAGGCGGTGTCGTCACCGCCGTCGTCCGAGCTGCCGCAGGCGGTCAGGGCGAGGGCGAGGGTCGCGACGCCGGCGGTCGCCGCGACGACGCGGCGGGTTCGGCGGGTGGGTCGGGTGCTGTTGAGCACGGTGACTCCCTTGTCTGGGTCGGGCATACGAGATGGAGGATGGTAGCGCTCCCACCTCCATGGTGGTAGCGCTCCCACAGCCAGGTCATGATGCTGGCCGTCGGTGGTGACGAAAGTCAAGCCCGTCGAGGGCGTCGATGCCGTTCTGTGACGGAAGCAGTCGCGTCTTTGCAGGTCGGAGGCCTGAGCGGCGAGCGCGTGTCCGGATCGTTACCGGTCTTCACCCCGTGCGGCCTGCGCCGCGAGCCACTCCTGGCCGGCCGCGCCCTCGGCCTCGAGGGTCGAGCGGACGGCCCGGGCGGCGGCCTCGGCCACCGCGGCGCCGAACAGGGGCACCGTCGCGCGGACCTCGCCGTCGTACACCTGGCGAGTGCCGCCGTCCGTCGTCGACTCGAGGCGCACCGTGCCGGTCACCCGCACGGGTGCCCCGGCGATCTCGACGGCGATGGTCCCGGTGCGCAGCCCCCCGGACGGCGCCTCCCACACCTCCGCCTGGCGCACCTCCAGGTGGTCGCCGACGAACGGTCGCACCTGCGCGGGGATGAGGTCCGTGGGCAGGGTGCGTCGCACCGCGATGGTGAAGCCTTCGGCCGGGCTGCCGGTCACGTCCGTCTGCTCGACGCGGCCGCCCGGCCCGCGCAGGGCCCGCCAGCGGATGAACGCCTCGTCGGCGAGCATCGCGACGACGGCGTCCGCGTCCGCCGCGTAGGTCAGCTCCACGGTCAGGTGCACGAGGTCACCCTACCGAGACGGGAGCGGAGCGGGAGCGCCCGTAGGCTGGTGGGCGTGTCCGCCATGAGTGACCTCATCGCCCAGAACGCCGACCTCTCCGAGGGAGACGCCGAGTGGCTGCACCTCCTCGTGGGCGACTGGCAGCTCGTGTCCGACCTCGCCTTCGCCGACCTGGTGCTGTGGCTCCCCACGTCCGACGGCGGTTTCGTCGCCCTCGCCCAGTGCCGTCCGTCCACCGGGGCGACCGTGCACTACGACGACATCGTGGGGTCGTTCGCGCCCGACGGGCAGCGCCCGCAGCTCGCGGCCGCCATGACGGAGGTGCGCGCGCAACGCTCCCGCGAGCCGCGCTGGTTCGGCGCCTACGCCGTCCGCGAGGAGGCGGTGCCGGTGGTGCACGAGGGGCGGCCGATCGCCGTCGTCGCCCGGCAGACCAACCTCGGGTCCGGGCGCACGCCCAGCCGGCTCGAGCTCAACTACGTGGAGTCGGCCGACGACATCCTCGCGATGATCGCGCGCGGCGAGTACCCGGCGACCAACGCCGCCACCGGCCCCCGCCGCGGCGCGCCGCGCGTGGGCGACGGGCTGATCCGGCTCAACTCCGAGGGGGAGGTGCTCTACGCCAGCCCGAACGCGCTGTCGTGCTTCCACCGGCTCGGGGTCATCGGGCCGCTCGTCGGGCAGTCGCTGGTCGAGGTGACCGCCGACATCGTCCAGTACCAGGACACGGTGGACGAGTCGCTGCCGCTGGTCGTCATGGGGCGTGCGCCGTGGCGCACCGACATCGAGGCCAAGGGTGTCGCCCTGTCCCTGCGTGCCCTGCCGCTCACGGACCACGGGCAGCGCATCGGCGCGGTCCTGCTGTGCCGCGACGTGTCCGAGCTGCGCCGTCGTGAGCGCGAGCTCATGACCAAGGACGCGACCATCCGCGAGATCCACCACCGCGTGAAGAACAACCTCGCCACGGTGGCCGCGCTGCTGCGGCTGCAGGCCCGCCGGATGGACGTGCCCGAGGCCCGGGCCGCGCTGGAGGAGGCGATGCGCCGGGTCGCGACCATCTCGATGGTGCACGAGTCGCTGTCGCAGACCCTCGACGAGCACGTGGAGCTCGACGACATGCTGAGCCGCGCGCTGCGGCTGGCCGCCGACGTGGCGTCGACGCGCACGCAGGTGCGCACCCAGCAGACCGGGTCGTTCGGCATGGTCCCGGCACAGGACGCCACGCCCCTCGCGCTGGTGCTCACCGAGCTGGTGACGAACGCCGTCGAGCACGGGTTCCCCGGCCGGGAGTCGGGCAACGTCGAGATCGACGTGCAGCGCGACGGCGCCTCGATGCGCGTGGTGGTCGCCGACGACGGCGTGGGGATGCCGGAGGGCATCGCCACGCTGGGTCGCGCGTCGCGCAGCGGGCTGGGGTCGCAGATCGTGCAGACGCTCGTGACGAACGAGCTGGGCGGCACCATCGACTGGGAGGCGCGCGACGGCGGCGGCACCCAGGTGGTGCTGGAGCTGGAGCTGCGCGACGGTCAGTCGGCCGCGCGGGCCGGGTACTGACGGGCGCCGCGCCCGGGACGCCGGACCGCACACGGCCACAGTCCCAGTCACGGTCCCGTCACAGACGAAGGGACGGACCGCGTCGCGGTCCGTCCC
>NZ_JBHXAW010000273.1:0-5956 GCF_042726645.1 Isoptericola sp. NPDC060257 | reverse complement strand
GATCAGTTCGGCACGTGACGTTGCCGAACTGATCCACCCGCTGCCGAACAGACCGTGGTCAGCTGGGTGAGCTGCCGGCGGTGCGGTCCTTGAGGGCGCTGCCCTGCTCCTTGGCGAACTCGGTCACGCTGCTCGTGACGTCCGAGACCTTGGCCTGGACGCGCGGGTCGTTCCAGGTCTCCGTCGCCCAGTCCTTGGCCTTGTCGAGCTGCTGCCGGCCCTTCTCGGTGCCGAGCAGGTAGCCGAGCGCCGCGCCGACGACGAATGCCGGTCCTGCCTTCATGTCGCGCCTCCTCATGGTCGTGCGGATGGTGGCCGCTGACGGCCGGGTCGTGGTCGTGCGCACGACCGTAGGCGCGACCGCGGTCGTACGCACCCCGCGACATGCCGCCGCCGGGACCCTGCCGGACCTGCGGGGACGCGCCGTCCCACGACGCCGAGGACCGCCGCGACCCGAAGGAAGGGTTACCTTCCTACACAGCGCCGCCAGAACGTGACTAGAGTGCTCGCAAGAGTTGTGATGGGGTTCACAAATCGACTCCGGCACCGTCGCCGGGGCGCTCGAGGGAGCGAGGTGAGCACGTGCGGTCAGGTCGCGTCGACGACGCCGACGTCATCGTCGTGGGCGCCGGCCCGGCCGGTTCGTCCACGGCCCACTGGTGCGCCGCCGCCGGCCTCGACGTTCTCCTGCTCGACAAGGCCTCCTTCCCCCGCGACAAGGTGTGCGGCGACGGGCTGACGCCTCGCGCCGTCGGCGAGCTGGCCCGCATGGGGCTCGGCACCCGCGAGGACGACGGGTGGATCCGCAACGAGGGCCTGCGCGTCGTGGCCGGCGCCCGGTCGTGGGAGCTGCCCTGGCCGGACCTCGACTCGTTCCCCGGCTACGGCATGGCACGCTCGCGCATGTCGCTCGACCACCGGCTGGCGCAGCACGCGCAGGCGGGCGGCGCCAAGCTGCTCGAGCGGACCAAGGTGACCGGACCGGTCCTCGACGAGCGCGACGGCCGCGTCGTGGGCGTGCGGACGCAGGCCCTCGACGTCCGCGGTCGCGCCGACGGCGCCGAGACCACCTACCGGGCGCCCGTCGTCGTCGCGGCCGACGGCGTCTCCTCGCGCTTCGCGACGGGGCTGGGGGTCGCCCGCCGTGACGACCGCCCGCTCGGCACGGCGGTGCGCACGTACTTCCGCACCGAGGGCACCTCACGGCACGAGGACGCGTGGATGGAGTCGCACCTCGAGCTGTGGGACGGCGCACCCGGCGCCTCGAACCTCCTGCCGGGCTACGGCTGGATCTTCGCGCTCGGCGACGGCACGGCGAACGTCGGCCTGGGCTCCGTGAGCTCCACGCCCGCGCGGCAGTCCGCGAACGGTCACGACTACAAGGGCATGATGCGGGCCTGGATGCGCAACGCCCCCGCCGAGTGGGGGTTCACCCCCGAGAACCAGGTGGGGCCGGTCCGCGGGGCCGCGCTGCCGATGGGCTTCAACCGCAGCCCGCTCTACCGCGACGGCGCGGTGCTGGTGGGCGACGCGGCCGGGATGGTCAGCCCGTTCAACGGCGAGGGCATCGCCTACGCCCTGCAGGCGGGCCGGGTCGCCGCCGACGCGATCGCCCAGGCGCGCACCCGAGCCACGGACGACGCGCGCGAGCGGACGCTCGCGTCGTACGCCGACCGGATGCGGGCCGACCTGGGCGGCTACTACACGCTGGGCCGCTGGTTCGTGCGGCTCATCGAGCACCCGCAGATCATGCGGATCTGCGTGAAGCACGGGCTGCCGCGGCCGGTGGTCATGCGGTTCGTGCTCAAGCTGCTGTCCGACTGCTACGAGCCGCGCGGCGGTGACTGGGTGGACCGGGTCATCGCGGGGCTCACGAGGGTGGTCCCTGCGGCATGAGCGCACACGAGCACAAGGGAGTGGTCGAGATGCACGAGGTCGAGAAGCGTGCGGCCGTGCGGACGGGGGACCTGCGATGACGAACCCGTACGTGCCGGTCCTCATGCTCATGGGCGTGGCCCTGGTGCTCGCCGTGGGCGGCGTGGCGGCGAGCGCCGTCATCGGGCCCAAGCGCTACAACCGGGCGAAGCTCGACGCCTACGAGTGCGGCATCGAGCCGACGCCGCACGCGGTCGGCGGCGGCCGGCTCCCGGTCAAGTACTACCTGGTGGCGATGACGTTCATCGTCTTCGACATCGAGGTCGTCTTCCTCTACCCGTGGGCGGTGGACTTCGCCGTGCTGGCCGGCTTCGGCCTCGTCGCGATGCTCACGTTCCTCGCCCTCATCACCGTGCCGTTCGTCTACGAGTGGCGGCGCGGCGGCCTCACCTGGGTCTAGGCCCGGGCGCGCGACCAGCACGACCAGCACCACCGCACGACCTGCACCACCCAGCACGACACGGCACTACGGACGGCATCGGCGCCGAGGATCCTCACGCCGATGTTCACGAAGGGGAGGGGTCATGGGCCTGGAAGAGGCTCCGTCGGGCTTCCTGCTGACGACGATCGAGGACCTGGCGGGCTACCTGCGCAAGGCGTCCGTGTGGCCGGTGACGTTCGGACTGGCGTGCTGCGCCATCGAGATGATGGCGGCCGGCGCGTCGCGGTTCGACCTGTCGCGGTTCGGCATGGAGGTCTTCCGGGCGTCGCCGCGGCAGGCGGACCTCATGATCGTCGCGGGCCGGGTGAGCCAGAAGATGGCGCCCGTCGTGCGGCAGGTCTACGACCAGATGAGCGAGCCCAAGTGGGTGCTGTCGATGGGTGTGTGCGCGTCCAGCGGCGGCATGTTCAACAACTACGCGATCGTCCAGGGCGTCGACCACATCGTGCCGGTCGACGTGTACCTGCCCGGCTGCCCCCCGCGCCCGGAGATGCTCATCAACGCGATCCTCGCGCTGCACCAGCACATCCAGGACTCGCCGCTGGGCGTGAACCGCAAGGAGGCGGCCGCGGCCGCCGAGGCGGCGGCGCTCGAGGCCACCCCGACGTTCGAGCTCAAGGGGCTGCTGCGATGAGCGACGGCACGACGGCGGGCGGGTCCGCTGCGGACAGGCCCGTCCCGCAGCCCGAGGAGGTCCTGGGGCCCCGCTCCGGGGAGCTGGTGCCGGGCAGCGAGCAGGCCGGCCGGGGCGGGCGCGGACCGGAGGTCGTCGAGGTGCGGCGCGGCATGTTCGGCGTCCACGGCTCCGGCGACACGTCCGGGTACGGCGGCCTGGTGCAGCCGGTCGCGATGCCCGGCGCCGCGACGCGGCCGTACGGCGGCTGGTTCGACGAGGCCGTGGACGTGCTCGCCGAGGTGCTCGGCGAGCAGGGCGTCGCGTTCGACGTCGCCGTGGAGCGCGTCGTCGTCGACCCGCACACCGACCCGCCGAGCCCGCACGCCGAGCTCACGCTGCACGTGGCCCGCGAGCACCTGCTCGCCGTCTGCCGCGCGCTGCGCGACGACCAGGACCTGCGGTTCGAGCTCAGCCTCGGCGTCTCGGGCGTGCACTACCCCGACGACACGGGCCGCGAGCTGCACGCCGTCTACCACCTCACCTCCGTGACGCACGGCCGCCGCGTGCGGCTCGAGGTGTCGGTGCCCGACGCCGACCCGCACGTCCCCTCCACCACGTCGCTGTACCCGACCAACGACTGGCACGAGCGCGAGACCTGGGACTTCTTCGGGATCGTCTTCGACGACCACCCGGGCCTGGCACGGATCGAGATGCCCGACGACTGGCCGGGCCACCCGCAGCGCAAGGACTACCCGCTCGGCGGCATCCCCGTGGAGTACAAGGGCGCCACCGTGCCGCCGCCGGACACCAGGAGGTCCTACTCATGACCACCGGAACCTTCAGCGCCACCCGGCCGCCGACCGCGGACGAGTTCGACCCGGGCATCCCCGGCTTCGAGGCGTCCGGCGGCGACTGGGACGAGATCGCCCGCGAGGCCGTGGGCGAGGAGCGCATCGTCGTCAACATGGGCCCGCAGCACCCGTCCACGCACGGCGTGCTGCGCCTCATGCTCGAGATCGACGGCGAGACGGTCACCGAGGCGCGCTGCGGCATCGGCTACCTGCACACCGGCATCGAGAAGAACATGGAGTTCCGCACCTGGACGCAGGGCACCACGTTCTGCACCCGGATGGACTACCTGGCGCCGCTCTTCCAGGAGACGGCGTACTGCCTCGCCACCGAGAAGCTGCTCGGCGTCACCGACGACGTGCCGGAGCGGGCGTCGATCATCCGCGTGCTGATGATGGAGCTCAACCGGGTGGCGTCCCACCTCGTCTGCCTGGGCACGGGCGGCAACGAGATGGGCGCGACGACGGTCATGACGATCGGCTTCACCGCCCGCGAGGAGATCCTCCGGCTGTTCGAGGCCGTCACCGGGCTGCGCATGAACCACGCGTACGTGCGGCCGGGCGGCGTCGCGCAGGACGTGCCCGAGGGGTTCGAGGACCAGGTGCGGGCGGCGCTGCCGAAGATCCGCCAGTACCTCGGCCAGCTCGGCGACCTCATGCTGGCGAACCCCATCTTCAAGGCGCGCCTCACCGACGTCGGCGTGCTCAACCTCGCCGGCTGCATGGCGCTCGGCGTCACCGGGCCGGTGCTGCGCTCCACGGGGCTGCCGTACGACGTGCGCAAGGCGTTCCCGTACTCCGGGTACGAGACGTACGACTTCGACGTGCCGACGTCGACCGACGCGGACTGCTACTCCCGCGTGGTGCTGCGCCTGGAGGAGTGCTACCAGTCGCTGCGCATCGTGGAGCAGGCGCTCACCCGGCTCGAGGCGACGTCAGGGGCGCCGGTCATGGTGGCGGACAAGAAGATCGCGTGGCCGGCGCAGCTCGCGATCGGTGCCGACGGGCAGGGCAACTCGCTCGACCACATCCGCCAGATCATGGGCACCTCGATGGAGGCCCTGATCCACCACTTCAAGCTCGTCACCGAGGGGTTCCGGGTGCCGGCCGGGCAGGCGTGGCAGACCGTCGAGCACCCGCGCGGCGAGCTGGGCGTGCACGCGGTGTCCGACGGCGGCACCAAGCCGTACCGGGCGCACTTCCGCGACCCGTCGTTCAACAACCTCCAGGCCGTGTCGGTGATGTGCGAGGGCGGCCAGGTGGCCGACGTCGTCGTCGCCGTCGCGTCCCTGGACCCCGTGCTGGGAGGGGTCGACCGATGACGGCAGAACCCACGAGCGCCCGCTCGGCCACGCGGTACGACGCCGACACGCTCGCGTCGCTGGCCGCCGACGCCGCGGCCGTCAAGGCGCGCTACCCGGACCCGCGCTCCGGCCTGCTGCCGATGCTGCACCTCGTGCAGTCGGTGGACGGCTACGTGAGCCGCGACGGCATCCTGTTCTGCGCCGAGCAGCTCGAGATGACGCCCGCCGAGGTGAGCGCCGTCGCCACCTTCTACACGCAGTACAAGCGGCACCCCAACGGCACCTACACCGTGGGCGTGTGCACCAACACGCTGTGCGCGGTGATGGGCGGCGACGCCATCTTCGACGAGCTGAGCGAGCACCTCGGCGTCGGGCACGACGAGACCACCGAGGACGGCGCGATCACGCTCGAGCGCGTCGAGTGCAACGCCGCCTGCGACTACGCGCCGGTCGTGATGGTCAACTGGGAGTTCTTCGACAACCAGACGCCGGAGTCGGCCACGGACCTCGCCGACCGCCTGCGGGCGGGCGAGCAGGTGGCGCCCACGCGCGGCGCGTCGTCGGTGTGCGGCTTCAAGCAGATGAGCCGCGTGCTCGCAGGGTTCACCGACGGCCGGGCCGACGAGGGCGTGGGCGCGGGGGAGCCGACGCTCGCCGGCCTGCGCCTGGCGCGCGCCGCGGCCGCCGTCGACGGCGGGGAGCCCTCGTCGGCCGAGCCCGCCGAGACCACCGACGGGCTGTCTCTTATACACAAATCCGAGCCCACGCGACCGAGCAATATAGCGTATTACCTCGTATGCGTGAAAAGAGG
>NZ_JBHXAW010000272.1:0-5976 GCF_042726645.1 Isoptericola sp. NPDC060257 | reverse complement strand
GAACCGCTGCGCCGCGGCCTCCTGGTCGCCCTTGGCCTCGGCGAGCTGCTCCTCGAGGTGCTCGCGCACCTGGGCGAGCAGCCGGTCGGCCTGCTCCCGCGCCTCCGCCACGCGCCGGTCAGCCTCCTGGCGGGCGTGCTCGCGCTGCTCCGCGAGCCGACGGTCGCTCTCCTCGCCCGCCTGCGCCAGCCGGCTGCGCAGCTCCGCGGCGTCGCGCCGCAGCACCTCGAGCTCGCCGTGCTCCTGGACCCGCTGCAGCTCGTCCGACCGGCCCGACCTCGCGGCCCGGTTGGCGTGCCAGAGCCATCCGACCAGGATGCCCAGCACGAGGGCGCCGAGGACCAGGATCACCGCGAGGCTCGTCGTCATGGGCCACACGGTGTCATGGGGCACCGACACGGGGGAGCACCGCGGCGGCGCGTCGCTGACCAGCACGTCGGTGCGGCGCGGCCCTGTCACGCGCCGCGCCGCGCGCACTACGGTTGACCCGTGAGCGACCAGACCGGGCCGCCGCCCGCCGCCCCCGCCCCCCTCCCTCCGCCCGACCTCTCCGCCGCCTTGAGCCTGCGCGGCCTGTGGAAGCGGTTCGGCCAGAAGATCGCCGTCGCCGGCGTGGACCTCGACGTGCCGACCGGCTCGTTCTTCGGCCTCGTCGGCCCCAACGGCGCGGGCAAGACGACGTCCCTGTCCATGGCGACCGGTCTGCTGCGGCCGGACTTCGGCACGGTGCACGTGCACGGCACGGACCTGTGGACGCTGCCCGAGCGGGCCAAGGCCGAGCTCGGGGTGCTGCCGGACGGCGTCCGGCTGTTCGACCGGCTCACCGGCGCACAGCTGCTCACCTACGCGGGCCTGCTGCGCGGGCTGGACCGGGACACCGTCGCGGAGCGCACCGAGGACCTGCTGCAGGCGATGGACCTGGTCGGCGACCGCGACACGTTCGTCGTCGACTACTCCGCCGGCATGACGAAGAAGATCGGCCTGGCGTCGGCGATGATCCACGCGCCGCGCGTGCTCGTGCTGGACGAGCCCTTCGAGGCGGTCGACCCCGTCAGCGCCGCGAACATCCGCGACATCCTGCACGGGTACGTGGCCGACGGCGGCACGGTCGTCGTGTCGAGCCACGTCATGGACCTGGTGCAGCGGATGTGCTCGCACGTGGCGGTCATCGCCGGCGGGCACGTGCTCGCCGCCGGCACCGTCGCCGAGGTGCGCGGGGAGCAGAGCCTCGAGGACCGCTTCGTGGACCTCGTCGGCGGCCGTCGGGAGTCGGAGGGACTGGCGTGGTTGCGCAGCTCGTCCGCCTCAAGCTGACCCTCCTGGCCAACACGTTCCGCCGGAGCGTGTGGCAGACGATCGGCCTGGTGATCGGGTCCCTCTACGGGCTCGGCGTGCTGGTCCTGGTGGTGGCCGCCGCCGTGGCGGGCGGCAGCGCGGACCCGGTCGTGACCGGCCACGTGCTCACCCTGGCGGGAGCGCTGGTGGTTCTCGCGTGGTGGGTGGTGCCCGTCTTCGCGTTCGGCGTCGACGCGACCCTGGACCCGCGGCGCTTCGTCACCTTCGCCATCCCGCGGCGCACGCTGCTGGCCGGGCTCGCTCTCGCGGGGCTCGTCTCGATCCCGGCGGCGGTCACGACGCTCGGCGCGCTGGGTGTCTCCTTCGCCTGGTGGCGGCAGCCGGCCGCGCTCGTCGCCGCGCTGGTCGGCGGCGTCCTCGCCACCGCGCTGTGCGTCGTGGGCTCCCGGGCCGTGACGACGGCCCTCGCGCCGCTGCTCGACTCGCGGCGGTACCGCGAGGTGCTGGCGATCGTCGCCGTCGTGCCGCTCCTGCTCATCGGGCCCGCGGTCGGCTGGCTGGCGGACGGCGTCGAGGTCACGGTCGACGGGGCAGGCTCCGACGCGCTGGGGGCGGCGATCGCCCCGCTGGCCGACGTCGTGGGCTGGACCCCGCTGGGGGCGCCGTGGGCGCTGGCCTCGGCGGTCCACGACGGCGCGTGGGCCCTGCTCGTGGTCCGGGTCGCGATCTGCCTGGGCACGCTCGCCCTCGCCTGGGTGGTGTGGGACCGCGCGCTCGCCCGCGAGCTCGTGACGCCGCACGGCGGCGGCTCGGCGGCCACGGCGGCGAAGGGCCTCGGCTGGTTCGGCCGGCTGCCCGCCACGCCGCTGGGGGCGGTCGCCGCGCGGACCGCGACCTACTGGGTGCGCGACCCCCGGTACGCGGCGTCGATCGCGATGGTGCCGCTGCTGCCCCTGGTGCTGCTCGCCGTCGGGACGACGAACGGCGCGGGCGGCGTGGTCCTGCTCCTCATGGCGCCCCTGGCGGCGTGGCTGCTCGGGTTCGGCATCTCGAACGACGTCGGCTACGACAACACGGCGTTCGCGCTGCACGTCGCGACCGGCGTCCGGGGGCGGGTCGACCGGTGGGGTCGCGTGCTGCCCGTGCTGGTGGCGGGGCTGCCCCTGTGCGTCGCGTTCGCCGTGGTGGGGTGCGCCGTCGCCGGCCGCTGGGACGCGCTGCCCGCCATGCTCGGCCTCACGGCCGGCACGCTGGGCGCGTCGCTCGGGATCTCGAGCGCGGTGTCCGCGCGGCTCGTCTACCCCGTGCCGAAGCCGGGGGAGAGCCCGTTCAAGTCCCCGCAGGGCGCCACGATGGCGACCATGCTCGCCCAGATGGCGACGATGGGGATCATCCTCGCGGTGAGCGTGCCCACGCTCGCGCTCGCCCTGCCGGCGATCCTGCTGCCGCAGGCCGCGCTCGGCTGGGCGGCGCTCGGCGTCGGCCTCGTCACCGGCGTGCTCGTGCTCCTGCTGGGCGTGCGCTGGGGCGCCCGGACCTACGACCGTCGGCTGCCCGAGCTGCTGCAGCAGGTGATGGCCTTCGGGTGACGCCCCGACGGGCTCGCTCCGGGGTTCGTGACGGGGCGGTCATGGGGAGCCCAAGGGACCCTTTGCGACAATAGGGCGCGTGACCTCCGAGAACCTCGAGCACCTGCCCCTGCCCGACGGCTGGACGACGTCGGCCCCCGAACTGGCCGACCTGCCCCGCCTCGGCGAGCTGCGCGGGGCCGTCGCCGCCCCGTTCACGGGCTCGTCGGTCGTGAACCAGGACGCGCTCGCCGCGGAGGTCGCGGGCCCGGTGTCGTGGACGCGCCGCCAGGTCGTGGCGCGCGACCCCGAGGGCGTGGTCCAGGGCTGGGCGTGGGTGCACGACCGTGCCGCGGGGCGCGTCGTCGTGGGGGTCGACGTCGACCGCGCGGCCCCCGCGGCCGACGAGCTGGCGGCCGCGGGCTACGCCTGGGCGGCCCGGCAGGGGCGGGAGCTCGCGGCGCAGCGCGGGGTGGGCCGCACCCAGCTCGACGCCGGCGCGTTCGCGGGCGACACGACCCAGCAGGCCTGGCTCGCCGCGGCCGGGTACGCCAAGGCCCGCTCGTGGCTGCAGATGTCCCGGCCCGTCGTGGCGGAGGAGGCGCACCGGGGCGTGCTGCCGGACCCGCGCCCGGGCGTGACCGTGCGCCGGGTCGCGACGCACGACGACGGGATGCCCGTCGCCGAGGACCTGCAGACCGTGCACCGGGTGCTCGAGAGCGCGTTCGAGGACCACTTCAACTCCTACCGGGAGAGCTTCGGCGAGTTCCTGGTGCGGCTGCGCTCCGACCCGGGGCACCGGTGGGACCACTGGTGGCTGGCGTTCGTCTCCGACCCGCAGCAGCCCGACGCCGCCCCCGAGCCGATGGGCGCCCTCGTGGGTGCCGTCCTGCCCTCCGGCGCGTCGGGCAAGGAGGGCAGCTACATCGAGTACCTGGGCGCCGACCGCCGCGCCCGCGGCCGCGGGGTCGCGACGGCGCTGCTGTTCGCCGTCGTGCGCGACGCGGCGGCGCGGGGTCGCGACCGCGTGGGGCTCGAGGTCGACGCCGACAGCCCCACCGGCGCCGCGTCGTTGTACGAGAGCTGGGGCTGGCGCACGTCCTACGTCACCGAGTCCTGGCACCAGGACGTCGACGTCTGAGTGTCGGTGCCCGGACCTACGGTCGGCGCATGACGACGTACGGGCCGGACGACGAGCTGCGGGGCGCCCGCTTCGTCGAGGCCGACATGACGGGCGCCACGTTCCGCCTCGTGCGGCTCGACGGCGTGCGGTTCGACCAGAGCTTCATGCCGGGGGCCGTCATGCGCGGCGTCGACCTCTCGGACGCCGACATCGACGGCGAGATCACCGGCCTGCGCGTCAACGGCGTCGACGTCGCGCCGCTGGTCGAGGCGGAGCTGAACCGGCGGTACCCGGGGCGCGAGCAGGCCCGGTCGGCGGACCTCGCCGAGCAGCGGGCGTCGCTGGACGCGGCGCTGCGCGCCTGGGACGCGCACCTCGCGCGGGCGGCCGCGCTGGCGCCCGGCGCGGTCGACGAGCAGGTCGACGGCGAGTGGTCGACGGCGCAGACGCTGCGGCACCTGGTGTTCGCGATGGACGGCTGGATCCGGTACGGGCTGCGGGGGATCGACGACCCGTTCTGGTACGCCGGGCTGCCGTTCACGGAGTACGAGCCCGAGGTGGCGGCGCTGGGCGTCGACCTGGCGGCGACGCCGTCCCTGGCGGAGACCCTCGCGGCGCACGCCGACAGGATCGCCCAGGTGCACGCCGTCTACGACGAGCTCGCCGGCACCGACGTCACGGTCGACGCCCCGCGCCTCCCGCCGTGGGCGCCCGAGGGCCTCACGCGCGCGGTGCACCAGAGCCTCGGCGTCGTCGCCCGGGAGCACTGGGCGCACCTGCAGTTCGTCGAGCGCGACCTGGCGACCCTGGAGGAGCGCTCCCGGGCGGCCCGCTGACCCCCGCCACGTAGACTCTCCCGACGTGGCACTCACCATCGGCATCGTCGGCCTGCCCAACGTCGGCAAGTCCACGCTCTTCAACGCCCTCACCCGCAACCAGGTGCTCGCGGCGAACTACCCGTTCGCGACGATCGAGCCCAACGTCGGCGTGGTCCCGCTCCCGGACCCGCGGCTGGACCAGCTCGCGGAGATCTTCGGCAGCGAGCGGATCCTGCCCGCGACGGTGTCGTTCGTCGACATCGCGGGCATCGTCAAGGGCGCCTCCGAGGGCGAGGGGCTGGGCAACAAGTTCCTCGCGAACATCCGCGAGGCCGACGCGATCTGCCAGGTCACGCGCGTGTTCGACGACGGCGACGTCGTCCGCGTCGAGGGCTCGGTGGACGCCGAGGGCGACATCGAGACCATCTCCACCGAGCTGATCCTCGCCGACCTCCAGACGCTGGAGAAGGCGCTGCCGCGGATGGAGAAGGAGGTCAAGATCAAGCGGGGCGACGCCGCGCTGTTCGCGGCCGCCACCACCGCGCAGAAGATCCTCGAGTCCGGCACCACGCTCTTCCAGGGTGCGAAGGCCGAGGGCCTGGACCTCGCCGACGTCGCGTCGCTGCAGCTGCTCACGGCCAAGCCGTTCATCTACGTGTTCAACACCGACGAGGCCGGCCTCGCCGACACGGGCATGCAGCAGCGCCTGCGCGACCTCGTCGCCCCCGCGGACGCCGTCTTCCTCGACGCGAAGTTCGAGTCCGAGCTCGTCGAGCTCGAGGAGGACGACGCCAAGGAGATGCTCGCCGACTCCGGCCAGGAGGAGGCGGGGCTCGACCAGCTCGCGCGCGTCGGCTTCCACACGCTCGGCCTGCAGACCTACCTCACGGCCGGCCCCAAGGAGTCCCGCGCCTGGACGATCCGCAAGGGCTGGACCGCCCCGCAGGCCGCCGGCGTCATCCACACCGACTTCGAGCGCGGCTTCATCAAGGCGGAGGTCATCTCGTTCGACGACCTCGTCGAGGCCGGCTCCGTGCAGGCCGCCCGCTCCGCCGGCAAGGCGCGCGTCGAGGGCAAGGACTACGTCATGCAGGACGGCGACGTCGTGGAGTTCCGTTTAAACTTATTAAGTCTCGTCCCGATGCGAGTGCTATCCGGCGATGGTTTGCCG
>NZ_JBHXAW010000271.1:0-6026 GCF_042726645.1 Isoptericola sp. NPDC060257 | reverse complement strand
GCCCCGACCGGGATCCGGTCGGGGCTTCGTCGTTCCCGGAGCACGACCCTGCTCTCCGACACGCCCACCGACGCACCGCCGACGGCCGAAGGCGCCGCAGCGTCGCAGGTCACACGGCCGCGATTGGACCAGCGCGCGGAAGGTCGAGTAATGTTCCTCAGGCGCCGGGAGGCCAGGACAGCAGTCCTGAACGACCCGGTCGCGCGGATGTGGCTCAGTTGGTAGAGCATCACCTTGCCAAGGTGAGGGTCGCGGGTTCGAGTCCCGTCATCCGCTCGGAGGCCCACTCTCTGATCGACTCACGTCGAGCGTCGGGAGAGCACGTCTCAAGGTGGGTTGGCCGAGAGGCGAGGCAGCGGCCTGCAAAGCCGTATACACGGGTTCGAATCCCGTACCCACCTCGCAGCACGGGCGATTGGCGCAGCGGTAGCGCGCTTCCCTGACACGGAAGAGGTCACTGGTTCGATCCCAGTATCGCCCACCACAACGAGGCCGTCCCGGTTCGCCCGGGGCGGCCTTTCGCGTCCCTTCCCTCCCCCCGCGCCGCCGGGTGTCGCCGTCGTCACACCCGCGGCGTAGCGTCGGGAGCATGTGCCGCAACATCACGACCCTGCGGGGGCTCGAGCCGCCCGCCACCGACGAGGAGATCCGGGCCGCGGCGGAGCAGTTCGTCCGCAAGGTGACGGGCGTCCAGCGCTCGGCGAGCGCCGCCACCCGCGAGCCGTGCGAGGAGGCGACCGCGGAGATCGCGGAGATCGTCACCCGCCTGCTCGGCGAGCTCCCCGAGCGACGCCAGCCTCCGAAGACCGTGCCTCCGCTGCGCCGCGAGGACGTGCAGGCGCGCATCGCCGCGCGCCAGGCCGCGCGCGAGGAGCACGAGCGGATGCACGAGCTCGGGATCGCGCACAGCCACTAGGCGGACGCCCACTAGGTAGGCTCGCCCGCGTGGATCAGCCCCTCCCCGCCCCCGTCGACGTGCCGCCGACCGCACCCGACCCCGTCTCCGCGACGATGCACCGCGCCAAGGCGCACGCCCGGGCGTCGCACGTCACGGTGGGGCAGGTCCGGCACGGCCACGGAGGCGCCGTGGAGATCGACTGCTCGTGCGGGATGGTCCTCACCAACGGGCCGGACTGGTCCCTCGACGAGCACATCAGGCTGCACCGCGCCGAGGCGCGCTACGTCGCGCTCAGCCGCGTCGCCCCCGCCGGGATGCCGCGGCTCGTCCCCGTCGGCGCGGACCGCCTGCCCCGCTGACGCCACGCGCGTCGGGGTCGGCGTCGACGCTCGGGGTCAGAGCTCGTCCGGGTCGTCCCAGGAGACTCCGCTCGAGGCGCCTTCGATGGGGCCGAGCTCCGCCGCGGAGAGGGACGCCGGCGCCTTCGCCGCGTCTCCCCCGGACCTGGCGTCCCGGTCGCGATCGTCCACCGGGCGCCGCCGGGGTGCCAGCCTGGCCTGCGAGGCGATCGACTCGTCCAACCTGTCCACCGGCACCGTGGGTCGGGTGCCTGTGCCATCCGTGCTCATGGCCAAGGTCTAGCAGCCGGTGGTGTGCTCCGCTCGCGCTTGGCACACTATTTGTGCCAAATGGTGTGGTGAGGTCGCCTCCTGCACGCTCCCCGGACGACGGCCGGACGGTCGCTTGGCGTCACCGTCGCCCGCGGCATCCGGCACCTGGACGCGGGGCCGCGAAGGTCGCCTCCGGTGGCTAGAGTGTCCGCCGTGACCGCTGCCGATGCAGGCCTCGCCGACAGGGCGGCACCCGGGACCCCGCCCCCGCTCCCCGGCACGCGGGATCGCTGGCCGGGGCCCCGCCCGCTGCTGTGGGCGCCGCGGGCCCACACCGTCGAGGTCGTGCTTCCGGCGTCCGGCTCCCGGCTCCCCCTCCGCCTCGTGGGCGCCCACGAGCCCGGGTACTGGCGCGCGGACGCCGAGCTCTCGCCGGGCACGGACTACCTCTTCTCCGTCGACGGCGGAACGCCCGTCCCGGATCCCTGCAGCACCTGGCTGCCGTGCGGCCTGCACGGCCCGTCGCGCGTGCTGGACCAGGAGTTCTGCTGGACCGACGGCGCCTGGCGGGGCGTGGACCTCGACGCCGGCGCGCTGCTGCGCGTCGACCTGCCGACGTTCACCGCCGCCGGCACCCTCGACGCGGCCGCCGACCTCCTGGAGGACGTCGCGGCGACCGGCGTCGTGGGGGTCGAGCTCTCCCCCCTCGCCGCGCACGACCCCGACCGCGGCCCCGCCGCCGGTGTCCGCCTGTTCGCCGTGCACGAGCCGCTCGGCGGCCCCCGCGCGCTCCACCGGTTCGTGGACCGCGCGCACCGCAACGGGCTCGCCGTCGTCCTGGACGCACCCCACCGGTGGGCCGTCGCCGACGACCTCGGCCTGCATACCTTCGGCCCCTACGCCACCGGTTCACGGATCGGCCCCCGCACCGGCGCGCGGCCGGGACCGCCGGGCTCCGACAGCCCGCGGATCAACCTCGACGGCAGCGGGAGCCGCGGCCCGCGCGACTTCCTCGTGGCCGACGCCGAGCGCTGGCTGCGCGACTTCCACGTGGACGGCCTGCTGCTCGACGTCGAGGCGCTCGTGGACCGCTCGGCGGTGCCGTTCCTCGGGGAGCTCGCCGAGGACGTGCACCACCTCGGCGAGCAGCTCGGCCGCCGGCTCCACCTCCTCGTCGACGGGCCGGGGCGCAGCGACCGGCTCACCACCGTCGTGCACGACATCCTCGCCGCGCCGGGCGACGCCGACGCCGTCCAGGACCTGCGCCGGCTCGCGCACGAGGTGTTTCCCCCGACGACGGCCCCGTGGCGGCCGCCCAGCCTCCGACGGGCGCACCGCGCCACGCAGCGGGCCTCCGCGGTGCTCGTGCGCGACCTCACGCGGCTGCCCGCCGCGAACCGCTCCGTCCCGTGGACGCCCGACGCGGGCGAGTCCCTCCTGGAGGCCCCGGGCTCGACCGACGACGACCGGGCGTGCCTGCTGACGTTCGCGATCCTCGCCGGGACGCCTCCGGTGCTCGACACCGAGCACGTGCCCGTCCCCGCGCGGGACGAGCGGGCGCGGCGCCTCGTCGACTGGACCAGGACGCTGTTGTCCCTGCGGCCCGCCGCGTCGGCGGACCGGGACCTGCCCGTGGACGTGCGGACCGAGGGGACGACGCTCCTCGGCCGCCGCGGGCGCACCGCCGTCGCGCTGGTCACCGGCACGGAGCCGGCGGACGTCGACGTCTCCTCGCTCCCGGCCGGCACGGAGGTCCTGGCCGCCTGGGACCCCGAGGGGACAACGCTCGCGGACGGCGTCCTGCGGATCCCGCCGCGTGCCCCCGCCGTGCTGCACGCCGGCCCGGTCGAGCCGTAGCGGCCACGGCTCGCCGCGAGAGGGCCCTCACCGAGCCGTCAGGGCGTCGTCAGGGCTCTGTGAAGGGCCGTCACGCCGTCAGGCGCCGGCCCTCCTCCGCCAGGGCGCCGAGGCGCGAGAGCGCCCGGAAGTACTTCTTGCGGTAGCCCCCGCGCAGCATCTCGTCGGAGAACAGGTGCTGCGCGCCGTCGCCGGCGAGGAGCACGGGGACGTCGCGGTCGTAGAGGCGGTCGACGAGGACCACGAGCCGCAGGGCCACCTCCTGCCGCTGCACGGGGCGCACGCCGGTGAGCGCCACGAGCTCCACGCCGTCGAGCAGGGCGCCGTACCGGCTCGGGTGCACGGTCGCGAGGTGCGCGAGCAGCCCGTCGAACTCGTCGAGCACCGCGCCGGGGCGGCCGGCCGCCGCGCGCGCGACGACCTCGGCCGCGAGCGGCGCCGCCTCGGTCACGACGGCGCGGTGCCGGTAGTCCTCGCCGTCGACGCGCAGCACCTCGAACCGGGAGGAGAGCGCCTGGATCTCGCGCAGGAAGTCCTCGGCCGCGAAGCGGCCCTCGCCCAGCGCCTCGGGCAGGGTGTTCGACGTCGCGGCGAGGGAGACGTCGCGGTCGGCGAGCTCGCGGAGCAGCCGGGACATCAGCACGGTGTCGCCCGGGTCGTCCAGCTCGAACTCGTCGATGCAGACCAGGCGGCGCGTGGCGAGCGCCTCGACCGTGGGGAGGAAGCCCAGGGCGCCCACGAGGTTCGTGTACTCGACGAACGTGCCGTACGCGACCGACCCCTCGCCGAGGGTCGCGGTGACCTCGTGCGCGAGCGACGTGAGCAGGTGGGTCTTGCCGACGCCGAAGCCGCCGTCCATGTAGACCGCGGGCACCGCGCGACGCCGGCCGAACAGCGCCTTCAGCCCGGACGACCGGGGCGCCACGATCTCGCGCGCGACCTCCTGCAGCCGGGCGGGCACCGTCGTCTGGCTCGGGTGGGCGGGGTCGGCCCGGTAGGTGGAGAAGCGCGCCTCGGCGAAGTGGCGCGGAGGCACGAGGTCGGCGAGCAGCCGGTCCGGGGACACGGTCGGGCGCACCGCCGACAGGGACGGCACCGCGCCGTCCCGCGCGGGGGGCGTCGCGCCTGCGTCCGCGCCCGTGTCCTGGTCCCGGTCCTCGTCCTGCGTGAGCGTCACGACCGTCAAGGCTACGCCGCGTCAGTACGCTGACCGCTGTGAGATCTGCCACGACGCCCCTCGACCTGCTCGTCCCGGCACCCGAGCATGTCCCGGCCGACCCCGCCGAGACCCGGCTCGCCGCGCTGTACGACGAGGGCACCGGGTCGGGCGCCTGGCTGCGGGCCAACTTCGTCAGCACGGTCGACGGCGGCGCGTGGGGGCCGGACCACCTGTCCGGCTCGATCAACGACGACGCCGACTGGCGCGTGTTCCGCGTCCTGCGCGCCGCGGCCGACGTCGTGCTGGTGGGGGCGGGCACGGCCCGGCACGAGGGCTACACCGCGCTCGACCGGCCCCCGGGCCTGCCCGCCGTCGACGACCGTCCCCTCGAGCTCGCGCTCGTCAGCCGCTCCGGCCGAGTGCCGCAGCAGCTCGCCGACGGCGACCGTCCGCCGCTGGTCCTCACCGGCGAGGCCGGGGCGGGGACGGCGCGCCGGATGGTCCCCGCCGACCGGGTGCTCACGGTGGCGTCGGCGCACGACCCCGACGAGGTGGACCTGCGCGCCGGCCTCGCCGCGCTCGCCGACCGGGGGCTGCGTCGCGTGCTGTGCGAGGGTGGCCCGACGCTGCTGGCCGCCCTGCTCGCGGACGACCTGGTCGACGAGCTGTGCGTGACCACGAGCCCGTGCCTGGTCGGGCCGGGACCCTCCCGCATCGTCGCCGCCTCCCCCGCCGGGGCCCCCGGCGAGACCCCGCCGCCGGCCGGTATCCCGGCGACGCCGCCCACGCCCGCCCGGCTCGCGCACCTGCTGCACGCGCCGAGCACGGGCACGCTCGTCGCGCGCTGGCTGCTGCGCTGAGCGATCCCGGGAGCGACGGCGGCGAGGCGCGCGTCACGTCCCGTCCCCTGGCAGGCGCCTGGCCTCGCATCCGCGGCCCCGGGTGGCTACGGTGCTGGCATGCCGACGACCGTCGTCCTCACCGAGGACGCCCTCACCGACGCCGACGTGGCGCACATCCTGTCCCTGCACGACGAGCAGGCCGAGCGCTATCGCGTGCTCGTCCCCTCGGACACCGACCGCAACGTGGTGGCCGCGATCATCGACCACCTGTGGGTGGGCGAGCTGCGCGAGGCCGGGCAGGACCTGGTGGGCAAGGAACCCACGCCCGAGCAGGCGAAGGTGACCGCCGCCGAGCGCCTCGAGCGGTCCCTCGCGGCGCTGCGGGCCGCCGGTGCCACCGCCGAGGGCACGGTCACCGAGGAGGACCCGCTGCCCGCGCTGAGCGCCGCCGTCGCCGCCCAGGGCGGCCCGGACTCCGTGCAGGACGTCGTCGTGGTGACCTACCCGCACGTGGTCGCCGACACCTTCCGCTCCGACTGGGCGTCACGCGCCCGCGAGCACCTGCAGGTGCCCGTGCTGCACCTGTACGCCGGGACCAGCGAGATCCGGCGACCGCGCAGACCGGCCCGTCGAACTCCTCCGGCACGGCCCACGTGGGC
>NZ_JBHXAW010000270.1:0-6039 GCF_042726645.1 Isoptericola sp. NPDC060257 | reverse complement strand
CGGCCGGGAGCTCCCGGCCGAGCGCGTCGGCACGGCCCTCGCCGCGTACGAGGCCGCGATGCGCTCCGCGGTGGACCGCGCTCAGGCCATGTACCCCGGCCGGGTCCGGTCGTTCGCGCCGCGCACGCGCACCGGCATCGCGGCCATGACTGGCGTCATGCGGCTGATCCAGCGCGGCCCTGTTGCGGCGTTCCTCTCCCGGCACGCCGGCGACTACGGACGGGCGCCCGAGGCGGCGCCCGCCCGTCCGGTCACGACCGGCCGCTGAAGAAGGCGCGCAGATCGTCGGCCAGCAGCTGCGGCTCCTCCATCGCCGGGAAGTGGCCGCCCTCCGGGTGCTCCACCCACCGGTCGATGGCGCCCCAGCCGTTGAAGACCTTCGCCATGAGCGGGTGCGTGTCGAACACGGACCATGCGGAGGGGACGTCGGAGGCCGACAGCCAGTCGAGCCCGGAGTGCGACGCCTCGTAGTAGAGCTGCGCGCTGGACGCCCCGCTGCGGGTGAACCAGTACAGCGACACGTTCGTGAGGAGCTGGTCGCGGTCGACGGCCTCGTCCGGCGTGCGGGACGCCGGGTTCGTCCACGTCTGGAACTTCTCGGCGATCCACGCGAGCTGCCCGACGGGGGAGTCGCTCAGGGCCGCGCCGATCGTGTCCGGGCGGTGGTTCTGCATCTCGAAGTAGCCGTGCTCGGCGGCGTCGGCCGCGCGCACCGCGTCGATCTGGGCGATCTCGTCGTCGGTCAGCCCGTCCGGCATCGGGTAGGCCGCGCCCACCATGCCGAGCGACCGGCCGTCGCTGCCGACGTGGGTGCCGATCACGCGCTCCGGGTAGAGCGCGGCGAGCCGGCCGGTGGTGCCGGCCCCGATGTCGGTGCCGTGCACGGCGAACCGCTCGTACCCGAGCCGCGTCATGATCTCGGCGTACGCCTCGGTGGTGCGCGCGACCTCCCAGCCCGTGCCGGACAGGGGCGTCGAGTAGCCGAACCCGGGCAGCGAGGGCACGACGACGTGGAACGCGTCAGCGAGCAGCGGGAGCAGCCGCTGGTACTCGACGAACGACCCCGGCCACCCGTGGCACAGCAGCAGCGGGGTCGCGTCCGGGTTCGCGGAGCGGGCGTGCACCACGTGGAAGGTCTGGCCGTCGACGACGGTCGTGACCTGTTCGTGCGCGTTCAGGGCGGCCTCCTGCGCGCGCCAGTCGAAGCCGTCGCGCCAGTACTCGGCGAGCTCGCGCAGGTACGGCAGGGGGATGCCGCGGCTGAAGTCCGTGCGGTCGTCGCGGCCGGGCACGGGCAGGGGCCAGCGGGTGCGCGCCAGGCGGTCGCGCAGGTCGTCGAGGTCGGCCTGCGGGACGTCGACGCGGAAGGGGACGAGGGCGGTGTCGGCGGTGGGGTTCATCACTCGGTCCATGACTCCCACGCTCGCAGCAAACGCGGAAGACTTGCTTCCGCGATCGGTGAGATGCTCCGAAGATGCTCGAGACCTCGGCCCGCCTCCTCCAGCTCCTGTCCCTGCTGCAGCTGCGGCGCGACTGGACCAGCGGCGACCTGGCCGAGCGGCTCGGGGTGAGCACCCGCACCGTGCGCACCGACGTCGGCAAGCTGCGCTCGCTCGGCTACCCGGTCGAGGCCCGCCCCGGCGTCGCCGGCGGGTACCGACTCGCCGCAGGGTCGGCGATGCCGCCCCTCGTGCTGGACGACGACGAGGCGGTCGCGGTCGCGATCGGGCTGGCCGCGGCCGCGCACGGGCAGCACGGTGAGGGGGAGACCGCGCTCACGGCGCTCGCGAAGGTCGAGCAGGTCATGCCCGCGCACCTGCGGCGCCGCGTCGAGGCCGTCCGGGAGGCGACGAGCGTCGTGCCGGGCGGGGACCCGGCGCCGGACCTGCAGGTGCTCGGGGGCGTCGCCGCCGCGATCCGTTCCGGTGAGCGGCTCCGGTTCCGCTACGCCTCCCACGACGGAGCCGAGTCCTCCCGGCACACGGAGCCGCACCGCCTGGTGCGCTGGGGGTCGCGCTGGTACCTGCTGGCCTGGGACCTCGACCGGCTGGACTGGCGCGTCTTCCGGGTCGACCGGATCACGCTGCGCCCGCCCACCGGGGCCCGCTTCCGGCCGCGCGTCATCCCCGAGGACGCGGTGCTGCGGCACGTCGTGGCGCGGGTGGGCCGGGCGACCTGGCGCTACCGGGCGCGGATCCTCGTGCACGCTCCCGCCGCGGAGGTCGTGGCCAAGGTCGGCTCCCCGCTGGAGGTCGAGGAGGCCGGGCCGTCCACCTGCCGGATCGAGGTGGGCAGCGACGACCCCGACCAGCTCGCCTTGTGGATCACCCGGCTCGACCTGGACGTCGAGGTGCTCGAGGGACAGGAGCTCGCCGCGGCGTTCGGTCGGCTCGCGGACCGGTTCAGGCAAGCGGCGCGGGTGCGGCCGTCGCGGTGACGGCGGCCTCCAGCGAACCCTCGGCGACGCGCACGTGCACGGCGTCGCCGGCCGTGACGTCGTGGCTCGCCCGCACCACGTGCCCGTCCGCGCGCTGCACGACGGCGTACCCGCGCTCCAGCGTGGCCTGCGGGGAGAGCGCCCGGACCTGGGCCGCGAGCCGGCCCACCTCTCCGGACGCGCGCAGCAGCGCGGCGTCCAGGCAGTGGCGGGCGTGCCGCACGTGCTGGGCGATCTCGCGCTCGCGGACGTCGACCGTCGTCTGCGGCCGGGCCAGCGCCGGGCGCGACCGCAGGGCGTCCAGCCCGTGCTGCTCGCGCTCGACCCGGCCGGCCACCGCGGCACGCATCCGCCGGCGCGCCTGGTCGAGGCGCAGCCGCTCCTCGGCGACGTCGGGCACGACCTGCTTCGCGGCGTCGGTCGGGGTGGACGCGCGGTGGTCGGCGACGAGGTCCAGCAGGGGGGTGTCGGTCTCGTGCCCGATGGCGCTGACCAGCGGGGTCGTGCAGGAGGACGCCGCGCGGACCAGGGCCTCGTTGCTGAACGGCAGCAGGTCCTCGACGGAGCCGCCGCCGCGCGCCACGACGATCACCTCGACCTCGGGCCGGGCGTCGAGGTCGGCGATCGCCGCACTCACCTCCCGGACGGCGTCGACGCCCTGCACGGCGACCTCACGGATCTCGAACCGGACCTGGGGCCAGCGGGCGCGCGCGTTCACCACGACGTCGTGCTCCGCCTTCGACTCCCGCCCGCACACGAGGCCCACCACGGCGGGCAGGAACGGCAGCGGGCGCTTGCGGTCGAGGTCGAACAGGCCCTCCGCGGCGAGCACCCGGCGCAGCTGGTCGATGCGGGCGAGCAGCTCGCCGACGCCCACCTGGCGCACCGCGGTCGCGCGCATCGACAGACGGCCCGTCTTGACCCAGAACTCCGGCTTGGCCTGCACCACCACGTGGTCGCCCACCTCGGGCTTGTGGTGGAGGCCCTCGTAGATCCGCGACAGCAGGTGCACGGGCAGCGAGGCCTCGGCGTCGGTGTCCCGGAGGGTGACGAACTGCATCCCGGCCCGGGGGCGGTAGGTGTGCTCCACGACCTGGCCCTCGACCCAGACCGACGACATCCGCGCGACGTAGTCCCGGACCTTCGCGGACAGGAGCCGCACCGGCCACGGGCGGTCCGCGGTCGTGTCGCGGGCGAGCTCGGGCAGGGGCTGCGGCTGGGCTTGCGGCTGGGACTGGTCCGACACGGCGTCCAGCATGCCCCACGCCCCCGACGGAGCCTCGTCACCGGTTGTCCACAGTCCGTACCTAGACTGTTGCCCGTGACTGTGACCAGCCCGGCCCCCGCCACCCCGACGTCCACCAAGCGCGTGCTCCTGGCCGCGCCGCGCGGCTACTGCGCGGGGGTGGACCGCGCGGTGGTCGCGGTCGAGAAGGCGCTCGAGACGTACGGCGCGCCCGTGTACGTGCGCAAGGAGATCGTCCACAACAAGCACGTGGTGGAGACGCTGCGCGACCGCGGCGCCATCTTCGTCAACGAGACCGACGAGGTGCCCGAGGGCGCCCGGCTGGTGTTCTCCGCGCACGGCGTCTCCCCGGCGGTGCGCGCGTCCGCCGCGGCCCGCAGCCTCGACACCATCGACGCCACCTGCCCCCTGGTGACCAAGGTGCACAAGGAGGCCGTCCGGTTCGCCAAGGACGACTACGACATCCTCCTCATCGGCCACACGGGGCACGAGGAGGTCGAGGGGACCGCCGGCGAGGCGCCCGACCACGTGCAGGTCGTCAACTCCCCGGACGAGGTCGACCAGGTGCAGGTCCGCGACCCGGAGAAGGTCGTGTGGATCTCGCAGACCACCCTGTCCGTGGACGAGACCATGGAGACCGTGCGCCGCCTGCGCGACCGGTTCCCCGAGATGCAGGACCCGCCCAGCGACGACATCTGCTACGCCACGCAGAACCGCCAGGTCGCGGTGAAGAAGCTGGCCCCGGAGTGCGACGTCGTCATCGTCGTGGGCTCCGCGAACTCGTCGAACTCGGTGCGCCTCGTCGAGGTGGCGCTGCAGGCCGGCGCCCGGACGTCGTACCGGGTGGACCGCGCGACCGAGATCGAGGACGCCTGGCTCGACGGCGCGACGACGGTGGGCGTCACGTCCGGCGCGTCGGTGCCGGAGATCCTCGTGCAGGACGTCATCGCGCACCTGGACAGCCACGGCTTCGGTGAGGTCGAAGAGGTGCGCACCGCCACCGAGGACCTGATGTTCTCGCTGCCGCGCGAGCTGGCGCGCGGCCTCAAGGCCGCCGGCCAGGAGGAGAAGCGGCCCCGCCGCGGCGCGCGCACCGCGCTGCCCGTCGAGCCGGCCTGACGCCGTCGGTCCCGCCGGTCGGGCCGGCCGGAGGGCTCAGCCGGCGGCCGACTCGCCCTTCTCGTCGGCCACGGACGAGCGCTCGAGATCGCGCTGTGCGGCGTCGACCAGCGACTCGACCGAGTCGTCGCGGGCCCCGTCCGCGGTCAGGGTGCCGAGATCGACGACCAGGCCCTCCTCCACGGCGAGCAGCTCGGGCTTGGTGACCGCGCGGGTGGTGTCCTCGACCGCCTTGAGCGGCTCGATCACCTGACCGGCGTCCACGACCTTCAGCTCGACCATCCGCCGTGCCTGCGGCAGCACGCGCGTCTCCAGCGACCCGACGAACGAGTTGTAGTGCTTGGTCGCGGCGGTCATCGACTGGCCGAGCTTGGTGATGCTCTTGGTCATCGTGACGATGCGGGCGTACAGCTCCTTGCCCGTCTGCAGCACCTTCTGCGCGTCCTCGGCGATGGCGTCCTGCTGCCAGGCGTAGGCCACGGTGCGCAGCATGGCGACGAGCGTCATGGGGGTGGCGACGAGCACCCGCTTGCGGATCGCGGTCTCGAGCAGGTCGGGCTGACGCTCGACCGCCGCTGCCAGGATCGGCTCGGCGGGGACGAACAGGACGACGAACTCGGGTGCTGCGTCGAACTGCGACCAGTAGGCCTTGCCCGCGAGCACCTCGACGTGCTTGGCCAGGTCCTTGGCGTGGGCGTCGAGCTCCCGGTCCCCGTCGGCCGGGCTGTCCGCCTGCTGCGCCCGCAGGTACGCGCTGAGCGGCACCTTCGCGTCGACCACGATGTTCTTGCCGCCCGCCAGGCTCACCACGAGGTCGGGGATCAGCGTCTCGCCCTCCGCCGTCGTGCGGTGCACCTGGGCCTCGAAGTCGACGTGGTCCATCATCCCGGCGGCCTCGACCACGCGCTTCAGCTGGAGCTCGCCCCACACGCCGCGGGTCTGGTTGGAGCGCAGGGCCGAGACCAGGTCGCTGGTGCCGACGCGGAGCTGCGCGTTGACCGTCTCGAGCTGGCGCAGCTGCTCCGTGAGGGCCGTGTGCCCCTGGAGGCGCGCCTGCTCGGCGGTGTCGACGCGGGCGTTGACCTTGTCGAGCGTCTTGCTCATCGGGTCGAGCAGCGCGCGGATCGCCTGCTCGCGCTGGGCGAGCGTCTCGTCGTTCTTCTGCGTGCTGCGGCGCAGCCGCTCGTCGGCCAGGTCGAGGAACTGCTTCTGATTCGCCGTGAGCACGTCGTTGGCG
>NZ_JBHXAW010000269.1:0-6069 GCF_042726645.1 Isoptericola sp. NPDC060257 | reverse complement strand
GCCCACGGGGCCCGTCGTCCCGAGCGAGTCGCTCCGCACCCCGCAGATGCGACGCATCCTCGCGTCGAGCTTCCTCGGGAGCGCGATCGAGTTCTACGACTTCATGCTCTACGCGAGCGCGTCGGCGATCGTCTTCAGCAAGGTGTTCTTCGCCGGCCTGGACCCGGCCCTGGCGACCGTCGCGTCGTTCGGGACGCTGGCCGCGGGCTACGTCGCGCGGCCGCTCGGGGGGATCGTCTTCGGCCACTTCGGCGACCGTATCGGCCGCAAGGGAGTCCTGGTCACGACGATGCTCATGATGGGCACCGCGACCGCTCTCATCGGGGTGCTCCCCGGGTACGCGCAGGTCGGCGTCGCGGCGCCGCTCCTGCTCGTGGCGCTGCGCCTGGTACAGGGCTTCGCGGTGGGTGGCGAGTGGGGCGGGGCGATGCTCATCGCCCTCGAGCACGCGCCGGGCGGCAAGCGGGGGTTCGCGGCCTCGTTCGCGAACCTCGGCGCGCCCGCGGGGTCGATCCTCTCGGCGGGGATGCTCGGCCTGTTCACCCTCCTGCCCGAGAACCAGTTCCTCGCGTGGGGGTGGCGCGTGCCCTTCCTGCTGAGCATCGTCCTCGTGCTCGTCGGCCTGTTCGTGCGCCTCAAGGTGGTGGAGAGCCCGCTGTTCCTCCGCTTCGACCAGGAGGCGGAGGACCGTCGGGTGCCGCTGGTGCAGGTGCTGACGCGGTCGCCGTGGGTGCTGGTCCTGGGCACGCTCGTCGCGATGTCGCAGCTGACGATCTCGGGGATGGCCAGCGTCTGGGGGCTGAGCTACGCCACGGCGCACGGGGCCGACCAGACCTTCGCCCTCAACGCCAAGGTGCTGTCCGCGGTGGCGCTCTTCGTCTGCACGATCCTCTCGGCGCGCCTCAGCGACCGGTTCGGGAGGCGACCCGTGATCGCGGTCGGCATCGTCGCCGCGGCGCTGTTCGCGTACCCGCTCGTGATGCTGGTCGCGACGGGTGACAACGTCAGCTTTGCGGTCGCCGTCGTGGGCGGCCAGGCGATCCAGGGCGTCATCCTCGGCCCGCTCGCGGCGTTCCTGGCCGAGCTGTTCCCGACGTCGGTGCGCTTCACCGGGTCGTCCCTGGCGTTCCAGGGCGCGTCCGCGATCGGCGCCGGCTTCACCCCGATCGTCGCCGGGGCGCTCGCGTCGTCCGCCGGTGGGCTCCCGCTGCTGGCGGGCGTCTGGATCGCGGTGCTGGCCGTCTGCGCCGCCGCCCTGCTGCTCGCCCCTGAAGGAAGCAAGCGCGACCTGTCGGCGATCGACGCGACCACAGACCCGACGACCGGCCCCGTCGCCGGAAAGTGAGGACGAGGATGACCCGCTCCCCCGAGCTGCACGTGCCGTACGACGCCGACGTGGTCGTGGTCGGCGGCGGGCCCGTCGGCCTGCTGGTCGCCGCCGACCTCGACGCCCGCGGCGTCACCACGGTCGTCGTCGAGGACCGCCCCTTCCTGGAGCCGCCGAACGTGAAGTGCAACCACGTCTCGGCCCGCACGATGGAGGCGTTCCGCCGTCTCGGGCTCGCCGACGCCGTCCGGGACGCGGGCCTTCCCGCCGACCACCCCCAGGACGTGGCGTTCCGCACCAGCGCGACAGGGATCGAGTTCGGCCGGATCCCGATCCCGTCGGCGGCCGCACGCCGCCGCGGCGACGGGACGGGCCCCGACACGACGTGGGAGACGCCGGAGCCCCCGCACCGCGTGAACCAGCGCTACCTGGAGCCGATCCTGGAGCGTCACGTGGCGGCGCTGCCCCACGTGGACCTGCGCAACGACACCCGGTGCACCGCGGTCGTCCAGGACGACGAGGGCGTGACGGCCACGCTCCGGGGCGCCGGGGACGACGCCGAGGTCACCGTGCGCGCGCGCTACCTCGTCGGTGCCGACGGCGGCCGGTCGCTCGTGCGCAAGAGCATCGGTGCCCGCCTGCACGGGGACCCCGTGCTCCAGCACGTCCAGTCGACCTGCGTCCGTGTCCCCGGGCTGGCGGACCGGGTCGACGCAGACCCCGCGTGGGGGGTGTACGTCTTCAACCCCCGGCGGCAGGGGCACGTCTACGCGATCGACGGACGGGACGTCGTCCTCGTGCACACCTACCTGACCCCCGAGGAGGCCGCGGACGGCTCCGTCGATCGCGACCGCGCCGTCCGCGACATCCTCGGGGTGGCCGACGACGTCGAGTACGAGGTGCTCTCCGAGGAGGACTGGGTCGCCCGCCGCCTCGTCGCGGACGCCTTCCGCGACCGTCGCGTGTTCCTCGCCGGGGACGCCGCGCACCTGTGGGTCCCCTACGGCGGGTACGGCATGAACGCCGGGATCGCCGACGGGCTCAACCTGGCGTGGCTCCTCGGCGCCGTCGTGACCGGGTGGGCCGACGTGTCCGTCCTCGACGCCTACGCCGCGGAACGGCAGCCGATCACCGACCAGGTGTCACGCCTCGCCATGGGGCACCTGCGCAAGATCGGCGCCACCGACCTCCCGGACCACCTCGAGTCGGCCGACGCCGCGGGCGAGGCCGCGCGCCGGGAGCTCGGCGACCTGGCCTACCGCCTCAACGTGCAGCAGTTCGCCGCCGCCGGCCTGAACTTCGGGTACTCCTACACCGGGTCGCCGATCATCGCGCACGACGGGGACGCACCCGACTACACGATGGGCACGTACACCCCGTCGACCGTCCCCGGCGCCCGGCTGCCGCACGTCTGGCTGGGCGACGGGGTCTCCCTCTACGACCGGCTGGGCCCGTGGTACACCCTCGTCGTGGCCGGGCGCTCCGGTCAGCCCGACGCCAGGTGGGAGGACTGGGTGACCGCCGCCCGGTCCGCCGGGCTGCCGATCGAGCCGGTGGTCGTCCCCGACGACCTCGTGCCCGCCTCCTACGCCACCCGGTACGTCATCGCGCGCCAGGACCAGCACGTCGCCTGGCGCGGCGACGTCCTGCCCGACGACCCCTCGGCGCTCGCGGCCCTGCTCGGCGCCGTGCGGGCGCTCGCGGCGGCCGCCGCCTGACGGTCGTGTCGGTGCGCCCGCCTAGCCTGGTCCCGTGGTCGCCCCTCCCCGTCTGAACCGCCTCACGGTGGCCGCGGCCGCCGACCGTTATCTCGCGTCGGTGCAGGTGGAGAGCGTGCGCGGGGTCCTCTCCCCCGCCACGGCGCGCAGCTACGAGCGGGACGTGCGCGAGTTCGCCACCCTGGTCGGCGACGACCGCGTGCTCGACGACGTGACCGGCGAGGACGTCGACGACGCGCTCGTGCGCTACCAGGCCAGCCCGGACGGCCGGTACAGCGACCCAGGGCGCAAGGGCGCCCCCGGGCGTTCGGTCGCCACGGTCAACCGGTTCCGGCAGTCGGTGAGCCGCTTCTTCACGCACGCCGCCCGGCAGTGCTGGGTCCAGGCGGACCCGATGCAGTGGGCGGCGCCGCCCGCCCGCTCCCGCGACCGCCTGCGGGTGGAACGGACGGCGCTGTCGGCGTCGGCGGCGGGCGCCCTGCTGCAGGCGTCGGCGGTGCCCGACCGGCCCGTCACCGCGGCAGGGACCCGGACGCGCGCCGCGCGGTCGGACCAGGCGCTGGCGCTGCGCGACCGCCTGGTCGTCGCGCTGCTCCTCGTGCTCGGCCCGCGGGTGTCGGAGCTGGCCCGCGCGGACGTCGCGGACTTCACGCGCGAGCCCGAGGAGACGCGGTGGCGGATCATCGGCAAGGGCGGGTCGATCCGGACCGTCGCGCTCTCCGCGCCCCTGGCCGCGGCGCTCGAGGAGTACCTGCACGAGCTGCGGCCCCGGCTCGCGACCCGGCGGGCCGACGACCCGGACGCGCAGCGCGCCCTGCTGCTGACCTGGCGCGGCCGTCGCGTGGACACGCAGACGGTGCGGGCCCTGCTCGCGCGCGCCGTCGAGCGGATGCCCGCCCCCTACCGCCGTCCGGCGACGCCCCACGCGTTGCGGCACACCACCGCCACGCTCCTGGTGGCCGAGGGCTGGGACGTCAAGGTCGTCGCGGAGCTGCTCGGGCACCGGTCCATCGCCACCACCGGCGTGTACCTCGACCGGATCGAGGGCGAGCTCGCCGCGGCCATCCGGTCGCACCCGCTCTCCGCCGGCCTCGCCGCACCCGTGTCGACCGCGGCGGAGGCCCCGACAGACCCGGCGGCGGGTGACATCACCGACGTACCCGACAGTTCGGCGCGCGGCGCCGACGCCCCGTGACTACGGTGAGCCTCGTGCCGCCTCGCTTCCCCCGCCTCCGTAGGCCCGTCCGCGTCCAGATCGACTGGCCCGCCCTGCGCCGGTACGCGACCCGCGGCGCGATGCTCGCCGCGGCGGTCCCGGTGGCGGCCGCGGCCACGGTGATGGGGCTCGAGCGGTTCCGCCGCCACCAGTACCCGCTCGACGAGCCGTTCCCCACGGCCCCGCCGTCGTCGACCGAGATCGAGGGCACCAGCGCGACGCTCTACACGTACGGGGCGGACCTCTACGACGCGATGCTCGAGGCGATCCGGGGCGCGCAGCGGGAGATCTTCCTGGAGACGTACATCTGGAAGGACGACGAGGTCGGCCGCCGGTTCAAGCAGGCGCTCGTGGAGGCGGCCGCCCGCGGCGTCGCGGTCTACGTCGTCTACGACGGCTTCGCGAACCTCGTGATCTCCCGGCGCTTCTACGACCTGCCCGGCGTGCACGTGCTCCGCTTCCCCGCGATGCGGCCCGGGCTGCTGATGCTCGACGTGCGGCGCTCGGGCCGCGACCACCGCAAGATCCTCGTCGTCGACGACGAGACCGCGTTCGTCGGCGGGTACAACATCGGCTCCCTCTACGCGACGCAGTGGCGCGACACGCACCTGCGCCTCACGGGCCCGTCGGCGTGGGAGCTGCGGAACGCGTTCGTCGACTTCTGGAACCGGTGGCGCGGGCCGCGCCTGCCGGTCCTGCAGGACGTCGGATCCTCGCTGTGGCTGCCCGAGCTGCGGGCGGCGCGCAACGCGCCCTCGGAGCTGGTCTTCCCCATCCGGGGCATCTACCTCGACGCGATCGACCGCGCCTGCTCGCACGTGTACATCACCCAGGCGTACTTCATCCCCGACGAGGACATCCAGGCGGGGCTGCTCGCGGCCGCGGCGCGCGGCGTCGACGTGCGCGTGCTCGTGCCGGAACGGTCGAACCACGTGGTGGCCGACTGGCTCGCCCGGGGCCACTACTCGACGCTGCTGCGCGGCGGCGTGCGGATCCTCCTCTACCAGGGGGCGATGATCCACGCGAAGACCGCGACCATCGACGGGCGCTGGACCACGGTCGGCACCGCGAACATCGACCGGCTGAGCCTCACGGGAAACTACGAGATCAACCTCGAGGTCGTGGACGACGGTCTCGCCGGGCAGCTCGAGGACGCGTTCCGCATGGACCAGTCGAACTCGCGCGAGCTGACCCTCGCCGAGTGGCAGCGCCGGCACCCGCTCTCGAAGGTCGCCGAGCGGCTCATGTCACCGCTGCGCCCCCTCCTCTGATTCCTCTGAGGGGCGCTACCGCACGCTGTCAGCCCGCGGTGCGGGCGCGGCGCCGGGCGGCGAGCTCGTCGCCCTCGTGCGCGGCGGGCTCCTCGTCCTCGAGGGACTCGGTCGGCATCTCGGACAGGGTGCCCTCGATGTCGCGCCACACGCGGCCGACGGCGATGCCGAACACGCCCTGGCCGCCCTGGACGAGGTCCACGACCTCGTCGGGCGACGTGCACTCGTAGACGGACGCGCCGTCGCTCATGAGCGTGATCTGCGCCAGGTCCTCCACGCCGCGCTCGCGCAGGTGTGTGACGGCGCTGCGGATCTGGTGCAGCGAGACCCCGGTGTCGAGGAGACGCTTGACCACCTTGAGCACGAGGATGTCGCGGAAGCTGTACAGGCGGTGGGTCCCGGAGCCGGTCGCGGGCCGGATGGACGGCTCCACGAGCCCGGTGCGGGCCCAGTAGTCGAGCTGGCGGTAGGTGATCCCCGCGACCCGGCACGCCGTGGTGCCGCGGTACCCGGTGGCGGCGTCCTGCTCCGTGAGGT
>NZ_JBHXAW010000268.1:0-6075 GCF_042726645.1 Isoptericola sp. NPDC060257 | reverse complement strand
CCACTTCGGGAGGGATACGACCGCGCGAAGGATCCTGCGCCTCCCGCTCTCCTGAGCCCGCACCCGTCGCGGTGCCTCGGACAGTGCGCGACCCGGGTCGTGTCGACTCTCACGCGCACTTGCTCGGGAGCGGGGGCGGCGCCGAGCGGGTGCTGGGCCGTCAGGTGGTGATCGTGGTGTTGCCGCCGAAGTCGTCGCGGAAGCGGGGGCCCTGGGTGGCGAGCTCCTGGGCGTACGCGGCGGACCAGCCGCGGAAGGGGTCGACGGCGAGGGACTCGTTGGAGAAGCGGCGGTCGTCGGTGAGCTCGGTGACGCAGAAGTCGGGGATCTGGAGGTCCGTGACCGGGCCCGAGCGCTCGCACTCGGCGACGATGAGCGGCGCGTTGGCGCCGCCGAAGACGTCGATCGACCAGCCGTCGGCGCCCAGCCAGGCCGCGTAGCGCGTCTTGATGACCTGGGCGCCGCCGCGGCGCACCAGCTCCGCGCCGACGTTCGGCTCGAGCGGGCGCTCCGCCTCGTACCGGGTGCCGCCCACCGAGGGGCCCTTGACCGTGACCGCGGCGAGGTCGACGCGCGAGCGGTAGAGCTCGAGGACGTCCCGCGCGTCGCTGTCGGGGCCCAGCCGTGCCTCGACGCCCGTGGCCTGCACCCGCACGCGCAGCGCGTAGCCGCCGTCGGACAGGAAGTAGGACTGGACGATCAGGGCGGGCGCGTCGCGCAGCGCGTCCGGCAGCTCGCGGACGAAGAACCGGCGCTCGAACTCGAAGTCGGAGTAGTCGGCGGACATGACTGCGAGCCTAGTGCGCCGCGACGACGGTCCGGTCCCGCGGCCCGGCGGTGTCGGTTCAGGTGCGCCGCGCGCGCAGCACGCCCGTGCGCATCGGCAGGGTGAACTCGCCCCGCGCCGTCTCCGGCCTGCCCGCGAGATACGCGCGGATCCGCCCGGTCGTGGCCGCGCGCTCCGCCTCCGGCATGACGAGCATCCCGGCGCGGGTCGCGAGGGTCGCGACGAGCGAGTCGGCGGTGCGGCGCTGACCGTGCGGGAACTCGGCCCGCTCCGCCCGGGCCGACCACGCCTCCCCGGCGGGCGGGAGCACGCCGTCGGTCGCGCGGCGCCAGGCGGTCGGTGTGTCCCGCGGCCCCACGGCCGCGCTCCCGCTCGCCTCGGCGAGCCCGGCGACCCAGGCGACGTCGTCGTCCAGCAGGTTCCACAGCCCGGCCAGGACGCCGCCGGGGGCGAGCACGCGGGCGATCTCGGGCCCCGCGACCGCCAGGTCGAACCAGTGCAGCGCGTTGCCCGCGAGCACGGCGTCGACGGAGCCGTCGGGCAGCGGGATCGACTCGGCGCTGCCCGCCAGGGCGCGGACGCCCGGCAGGCCCCGCCGCAGCTCGGCCAGCATCGCCGGGTCCGGCTCGACGGCGACGACCTCCGCGCCAGGGACGACCGCCGGGTCGAGCAGGGTGGCGGTGAGCTTGCCCGTCCCCGCGCCGAGGTCGAGCACCCGCGGGCCCGGCGCCGCCCGCAGCGTCCAGCGCACCGCGGCCGCCGCGTAGTCCGGGCGGTGCTCGGCGTACGCGACGGCGGCCGCGCCGAAGGACGACGCGGGGCGCGCGGCGTCCCGGTCGGCGCTCATCGGTCCGCGGGGCCGGGCACCTCGCGGCGCTCGCGACCGACGTACGCCGAGAGGGGGCGGATGAGGGCGTTGGCGGCCTGCTGCTCCATGATGTGCGCCGTCCAGCCCGTGACGCGGGCGGCGACGAACAGCGGCGTGAACGTGGCCGTCTCGAAGCCCATGAGGTGGTAGGCCGGGCCCGACGGGTAGTCGAGGTTCGGGTAGATGCCCTTGCGGCGCACGAACTCGGTCTCCAGCGCGTCGTAGAGGGCGGCCAGGTCGGGGCGGTCGTAGTGCTCGACCAGGGTGTCGAGGGCGGCCTTCATCGTCGGCACGCGCGAGTCTCCGTGCTTGTAGACCCGGTGCCCGAAGCCCATGATCTTGCGCTTGGCGTCGAGCGCCTCGTCGAGCCAGGAGGCCGCACGCTCGGCGGTGCCGATCTCGGCGAGCGTCTCCATGACCGCCTCGTTGGCGCCGCCGTGCAGCGGCCCCTTGAGCGCCGCGATCGCGCCCACGACGGCCGAGTGCAGGTCGCTGAGCGTGGACGTGATGACGCGCGCCGTGAACGTGGACGCGTTGAACGAGTGCTCGGCGTACAGGATCATCGAACGGTTGAACGCGTCGGCCACCACGGGGTCCGGCTCGACCTCGAAGGTCGTCCAGAGGAAGTTCGCGGAGAAGTCCAGGTCGTCGCGCGGGGCGACCGGCTCCAGCCCCTGGCGGCGGCGCTGCCCGTACGCGACGATGGCCGGCAGGGCCGCGAACAGCCGCACGCTGCGCTCGAGGTTGACGTCCGGGTCGGCGGCCGCCTCCAGGGCCGTGAGGCCCGCGGCCTCGCGCGCGCCGAGGACGCTCACCGCCGTGCGCACCTCGTCCATCGGGTGCGCGCCGAGGGGAAGCAGGTCGATGGCGGCGCGCACGTCGTCGGCGAGCGGGCGGTGCTCGCGCTCGGTCGCGCGCAGCGCGTCCAGCTCGTCGGGCGTGGGCAGCTCGCCGTGCCACAGCAGCCACGCGACCGCCTCGAACGGGCGGGTCGCCGCCAGGTCCTGGACCGGGTAGCCGCGGTACAGCAGGGAGTTGGTCTCGGGGTCCACCTTGGAGACGGCCGTCACGTCGGCGACCACCCCCGCCAGCCCGCGTCGGACCTCGGGCTCGGACCCGGTGTGCTCTGTCATCGATGCTCCTTCGCTGCGATGTACGGGATGTGCTGCCGTGCGGGCTGCGGCGGCGCTCAGCCGTGCAGGTTGTCGTCCAGGCTGAAGTCGAAGACGCCGGTGTCGAACGCCGAGTAGGCGCCGTAGTCGAGCAGCTCGTAGAGCCGGGCGCGGGTCTGCATGTGCTCGACCTGCCCCGTCAGCGAGCCCTCGGCGCGCAGGGCGTCCAGGCCGCGCTCCGCGGCGCCCATCGCGAGGCGCAGCAGCGAGACCGGGTAGATGACGAGGGCGACACCCGCGTCGGCGAGCTGCGTGGTCGTGAACAGCTCGGACTTGCCGAACTCGGTCATGTTGGCCAGCACGGGGACGTCGACGGCGCTCGCGACGGCCTCGAACTCGGCCAGGTCGCGCATCGCCTCGGGGAAGATCGCGTCCGCGCCCGCGTCGACGAGCGCCTTCGCGCGGTCGACGGCGGTCGCGAGCCCCGCCACGGCGCGCACGTCGGTGCGGGCCATGACGAGCAGGTTCTCGTCGCGCCGCGCGGCGACGGCGGCGCGCACCCGCTGCAGGGCCGTCGGCTCGTCCACGACCTGCTTGCCGTCGAGGTGCCCGCAGCGCTTGGGGTTCACCTGGTCCTCGACGTGCAGCCCCGCGACGCCTGCGTCCTCCAGCGTCTGCACGGTCCGGGCCATGTTCATCGCCTCGCCGAAGCCGGTGTCGGCGTCCACGAGCGTCGGCAGGTCGGTCATGCGGGCGATCTGCCCCGCGCGGGTCGCGACCTCGGTGAGGGTGGTCAGCCCGACGTCGGGCAGCCCCAGGTCGGCGGCGACCACCGCGCCCGAGACGTACACGCCGTCGAACCCCTTGTCCTGGATCAGCCGCGCGGCGAGCGGGTTGAACGCGCCGGGCAGCTGCAGGAGCTCGCCGGAGCGCAGCCGCTCGCGGAACGCGGCGCGCTTGGCGGCGGGGGTGGTGGTCGAGTAGAGCACGGTCGCCCTCCGGGTCAGAACGGGTCTCAGAAGATGCCGCGCGCGACGGGGTGGGTCGCGAGCGGGTCGGCGAGCGGCGTGACGGTGAGGCCGGACAGCTCGCCGGCGGACAGCTCCGGCAGCCGCTGCGCGAGGTCGAGGAACCGCTCGGTCTCCTCGTCGGTCAGCACCCCGGCGGCCAGGGTGCGGAACTTCGCCACGTACTGCTCGCGGGCGAACGGGCGCGCGCCCAGCGGGTGCGCGTCCGCGACGGCGATCTCCTCGACGACGCGCGAGCCGTCCGCGAGCTCGATCTCCACGCGTCCGCCGAAGGACTTCTCGTCCGGGTCGCTCGAGTGGTACCGGCGGGTCCACTCGGCGTCCTCGGCCGTGGTGACCTTGCGCCACAGGTCCACGGTGTCCGGGCGGGCGGCGCGCTCGGGGGCGTAGCTGCCGACGTGGTCCCAGGCGCCGTCCTGCAGAGCGACCGTGAAGATGTAGGGGATCGAGTGGTCGAGCGTCTCGCGGCTGGCCGTGGGGTCGTACTTCTGCGGGTCGCCGGAGCCGGAGCCGATCACGTAGTGCGTGTGGTGGCTCGTGTGCAGCACGACGGCGACGACGTTCGCCGGGTCGCGCAGCTCGGGCCGCTCGGTGCCGAGGCGGCGCGCGAGGTCGATCCACGCCTGCGCCTGGTACTCGGCCGAGTGCTCCTTGGTGTACGTGTCGAGGATGGCGCGCCGCGCCTCGCCGGCGGCCGGGAGCGGCACCGTGTAGCGGGCGTCGGGCCCGTCGAGCAGCCAGGCGATCACGCCATCCTCGCCCTCGTAGATCGGGCTGGGGGAGGTCTGCCCGCGCATCGCGCGGTCCGCGGCCTCCACCGCCATCTTGCCCGCGAACGCGGGGGCGTGGGCCTTCCACGTGGAGATCTCGCCCTTGCGCGACTGCCGGGTCGCCGTCGTCGTGTGCAGGGCCTGGCCGACCGCCTGGTAGATGGTCTCCGTGGGCAGGCCGAGCAGCGTGCCGATGCCCGCCGCGGCCGACGGGCCGAGGTGGGCGACGTGGTCGATCTTGTGCGCGTGCAGGCTGATGCCCTTGACGAGGTCCACCTGGATCTCGTAACCCGTGACGATCCCGCGCAGCAGCTCCGCACCGCTGCGGCCCAGGTGCTGCGCGACGGCGAGCAGGGGCGGGATGTTGTCGCCCGGGTGCGAGTACTCGGCCGCGAGGAACGTGTCGTGGTAGTCCAGCTCCCGCACGGCGACGCCGTTCGCCCAGGCCGCCCACTCGGGGCTGGTCCGCTCGGGGGAGCCGAAGACCGTCGAGCCCGCGCCGCCCCGGGAGACCGGGTGCGCCTCCGCCTGCGTGCGGGCCGCGAGGATCGGGCCGCGGCCCAGCGACGCCGTCGCCACCGCGGCGTTGTCGATCACGCGGTTGATCACCATGTCGGTGACCTCCGGGGCGGGCTCGAGCTGCTCGGCCGCGACCTCCGCGATCTTCCACGCGAGCTGCCCCTCGCGGGGCAGCGGCTCGTCGGAACGGTAGACGCGGACCTCGTGGTCGATCATGCGGGGAGTCCTCCCTGTGCAGGCCTCAGCAGACATCGTGTGCGGGCGTCGTCGCCGCCCGTGTCCGGGCCGCTCCGAGAACGTAACGCCCGGTGAGCGCCGGGTCCAGCGAGCGAGGGCGGGCGGCCGTCGCCCGGACGGCCGTGCGGGGGCACACCGAGAGCCCTGTGGCGGGCTTCACGAATACCGTGTCAAGGAACGGTGTCGCCGCAGGTGAGGGCGTCGCGTCGAGGGCACCTCCGGACCCATGGTTGCCCTGCCGAACTTGATTCTCGGTCAAGGATCGGTAACGTGGCCGCCCATGTTCGGGCTCGGCGTCCGCCCTCGTGGCGGGCGCCGGCTCCCTGTCACGGGCCGGGCCGCTGCGTTCACACCGCGTGCGCGCCGCGCCGGCCACGGAAGGAAACATGACCGCCGTACTCCCTCAGGAACCGACCGGCACCACCCCCGCGAACGCTCCGGCCACCCGGGCCGCGCGCCGCAGGCTCCGCGTCTCCGACGTCACCGTCGTCGACAACTCCATGCTCAAGAAGACGATCGGCGGCACCGCCGTCGGCAACCTCATGGAGTGGTACGACGTCGGCGTCTACGGCTACCTGGCCGTGACGATGGGTGCCGTGTTCCTGCCGCAGGCGTCGTCCGGCGTGCAGATCCTCTTCTCCCTCGGCGTGTTCGCCGCCACGTACGTGGCGCGCCCGCTGGGCGGCATCGTGTGCGGCCGCATCGGCGACAAGGTCGGCCGCCAGAAGGTGCTGGCCTTCACGCTCGTGATGAT
>NZ_JBHXAW010000267.1:0-6095 GCF_042726645.1 Isoptericola sp. NPDC060257 | reverse complement strand
GGGCTCCTTACTCGGTGTTGGCCCGGCCGCCCCCGGTGGGGGGTGGGCGGGGCGGCCTTCAGCGTGCTGGGGGGGGGTGCCTGACCCCCCCCGGGGGGGCCGGGTGGCAGGAGGAGTCCTGCGACCGGGCCACTGCCCATTGTGCGAGGGCGACGGGGTCGCTATCGTCGCCTGGGTGTCGTGACCAATCTGTGATATTCATGCTTCAACGACCGTGACCCCGGGGCTGCCGGGGCGGCCCTCGGGATCGGGGTGGGAAGGCTCCCACCCCGCCCGGGACGGGGACGGTCATTCGTCGAGGAGGTGCCGATGCGTGCAGCGGTCGAGGTCCGGCCGGTCGAGCAGGACGACATGGTCGACGTCGCGCGCCTCGCGGAGCGTGCCGTCGAGGAGTCGCCGTCGGCCGCGCAGGGAACCCCCTCGGACGCCTCTCGCCTCCTGGAGCACCTGAGCGTGCTGCTGGGTGCGGGCGGGCAGGTGCTCGTCGCGAGCCACGAGGGCGAGATCTGCGGGTTCGCCGTGCTGCGCGTCATCGACCCGCTGCTGTTCGCGACGACCACGAGCCTGTACGTCGACGCCGTCTTCGTCAGCCCGTCCGCCCGCCGCCGCGGCGTCGGGCACGCGCTCCTCGCGGCCGCGGCCGCCGTCGCGGGGGAGCGGGGCGCCGAGAACGTTTACTGCGCGCCGGCCCCGGGCGCCCGCGGCATGCACCGCTTCCTCGCCCGGCTGGGCTTCGCCCCCACGTCGGGGCACCGCGTGGTCGCCACGGCGACGCTGCAGCGCCGGCTGGTCCAGGAGAACCCCCGCGGGACGCGCACGGCGGCCCGGGCGGGGCGCCGCGAGGCGACCCGCGCGGCGATCGAGGATCTCGTCGCCCGTCGGCGCCGGGCGCGGGCCGCGGGTCTGCCCACCGGCCCGGTCGACCTGCGCGCCTTCCAGGCCGAGCGGGACGCCGCGCTGCGCGCGGCCGCCGAGCGCGCCGCCGACCGCGGCGAGGGCGTGGAGGGCCCGGACGGCGTGACCTCCCTGGATGTCGCGACGCGGCACGACGCGGCGAGCGAGTCCGTCCCCTCCTGACCGGCCCGTCGGGCTTCCACGGCCCGCGCGGCGCCCGTCCGCTCTCAGCGGGCGTCGAGGATCATGCAGGTGAGCCGCGCGGTGCAGACGCGCCGACCGTCGTCGTCGGTGACGACGATCTCGTACGCGGCGGTCGACCGCCCCAGGTGCAGGGCCGTGGCCACGCCGTGGACGCTCCCGGACCGCGCACCGCGGTGGTGGGTCGCGTTGAGCTCCAGGCCGACCGCGGCGCGCGCCGGTCCCGCGTGCTGCTGCGCGGCGACGGAGGCGAGCGTCTCCGCGAGCGACGCCGTCGCGCCGCCGTGCAGCAACCCTGCCGGCTGGGTGTTCCCGGCCACCGGCATGGTGCCGGCGGTGCGCTCGGCGGCCACCTCCGTGAGCCGGATCCCGAGACGTTCGATGAGCGTGCCCCGCGCGGCGGCGGCCCACTCCTCGAGGGTGCGGGGGAAGCGGGGCGCGTCGGCGGTGGTGTCAGACATGGGCGATAGGTTGGCACCCGTGACGACCTCCGCGCGAACCGGGACCCGCCCACGCCTCCTGCTGATCGACGGCCACTCCATGGCGTACCGAGCGTTCTTCGCGCTGCCGGACACGCTGGTGACGTCCAGCGGCCAGGTGACGAACGCCGTCTACGGCTTCACCTCGATGCTGACGAACCTGCTGCGCGACGAGCAGCCGACGCACGCCGCCGTCGCGTTCGACGCCGGCCGCGTGACGTTCCGCACCGAGCGGTTCCCCGAGTACAAGGGCAACCGCGACGCGACCCCCGAGGTGTTCCGCGGGCAGGTGCCGCTCATCAAGGAGGTCCTCGAGGCGCTGCGCGTCCCCGCGCTGCAGCGGGAGGGCATCGAGGCCGACGACATCCTCGCCACGCTCGCCCGCGAGGGCCGCGAGGCCGGGTTCGACGTGCTGGTCTGCTCGGGCGACCGGGACTCGCTGCAGCTCGTCACCGAGGACGTGACGGTGCTCTACCCGAAGCGCGGCGTGTCGGAGCTCGCGCGGATGACCCCCGAGGCCGTCGCCGAGAAGTACGGCGTGCCGCCGGAGCAGTACCCCGACCTCGCGGCCCTCGTGGGCGAGTCGAGCGACAACCTGCCGGGTGTGCCCGGCGTCGGCCCCAAGACGGCGGCCAAGTGGGTCACGACCTACGGCGGCCTCGAGCCGCTGCTCGAGCACGTCGACGAGCTCAAGGGCAAGGCGGCGGGGAACCTGCGGGAGGCCGTCGAGCAGGTGCGGCTCAACCGCGAGCTCAACCGGCTCCTGGACGACGTGGAGCTGCCGCTCGCGGTGGCCGACCTGGGCCTGGCCGGGTTCGACCGCGAGGCCGTGCACCGGGTCTCCGACACGCTGCAGTTCGGCGCGCTGCGCGACCGGCTGCTCGCCGCGGACCCGTCCGCGGAGCCCGCCCAGGCGGCCGAGGTCGCGGGCGTCCAGGTCGCGCTCGCGGCGCTCGGGCCGGGCGGGCTCGGTGCGTGGCTGGCCGCACGCTCCGGCCGTCCTCTCGGGCTCGAGGTCACGGGGACCCCGACGCCCGGGGCGGGGGACGCCTGGGACGTCGCGCTCGCCGACGACCACGACGGGGAGACCGCCGCGGCTGTCGTCGACCTGGCCGACGTGACGCCGGAGGACGAGCGCGCCCTCGCGACGTGGCTCGCCGACCCGGCGGCGCCGAAGGTCGTGCACGGTGCCAAGGCCGCCTGGCACGAGCTGGCCGGGCGCGGTCTCGACCTGCAGGGCGTCTCCTTCGACACCGAGCTCGCGGCCTACCTCTGCTACCCCGACCAGCGCGGCTACGACCTCGCCGACCTCACGGTGCGCCTGCTCGGGCGGGAGCTGTCCGCGGGGGAGGCGCCCGACGCCGCCGGGCAGGGCGCCCTCGACCTCGCGCTCGACGGCGGCGACGAGGACCCCCGGGCGCGGCAGGCGGCCGTGCGCGCGGCCGCCGTGGTCGACCTGGCCCAGGCGCTGTCCGGGCAGCTCGAGGACCGCGGCGCCGCGGGGCTGCTCACGGACCTGGAGCTGCCGCTCACGGTCGTGCTCGGCCGGATGGAGTCCACGGGCATCGCGGCGGACGTCGAGTACCTCACGGAGCTCGAGAAGCAGTTCGCGTCGATGGTGGCCGACGCGGCCGCGGACGCCTACGACGTGATCGGCCGGCAGGTGAACCTCGGCAGCCCGAAGCAGCTGCAGGAGGTGCTGTTCGACCAGCTCGGGATGCCCAAGACCAAGAAGATCAAGACGGGCTACACCACGGACGCCGCGTCCCTGCAGGACCTGTACGTCAAGACGGAGCACCCGTTCCTGGAGCACCTGCTGGCGCACCGCGACGCGACGAGGCTGCGCTCGACGGTCGAGGGGCTGCTGAAGTCCGTGGCGCCCGACGGGCGGATCCACACCACCTTCCAGCAGACGATCGCCGCCACGGGCCGGCTGAGCTCCACCGACCCGAACCTGCAGAACATCCCGATCCGGACGGAGGAGGGACGGCGCATCCGCCGGGCCTTCCGCGTCGGCGAGGGCTACGAGACGCTGCTCACCGCGGACTACAGCCAGATCGAGATGCGCATCATGGCGCACCTGTCGGGGGACGAGGGGTTGATCGAGGCCTTCCGCTCCGGCGAGGACCTGCACCGCTATGTCGGTTCCCGGGTGTTCGAGGTGGCGCCCAAGGACGTCACGCCGGAGATGCGCTCGAAGATCAAGGCGATGAGCTACGGGCTCGCGTACGGGCTGAGCGCCTTCGGGCTGTCGCAGCAGCTCACGATCCCGACCGGCGAGGCGCAGTCGCTGATGGACGACTACTTCACCCGCTTCGGCGGGGTGCGCGACTACCTCACGGGGGTGGTCGAGGAGGCCCGCGCCACCGGCTACACCGCGACGATCCTGGGGCGTCGCCGCTACCTCCCCGACCTCACGAGCGACAACCGGCAGCGGCGGCAGATGGCCGAGCGCATGGCGCTCAACGCCCCGATCCAGGGCAGCGCCGCCGACATCATCAAGGTCGCGATGCTCGGCGTGCAGCGCGAGCTGGACGAGCGGGGCCTCGCGTCGCGGCTGCTGCTCCAGGTGCACGACGAGCTGGTGGTCGAGGTGGCGCCGGGGGAGCGCGAGGCGGCGGAGGACGTGCTGCGCTCGCAGATGGGCTCCGCGGTGGAGCTGGACGTGCCGCTGGACGTCTCCGTCGGCGCGGGGGCGACCTGGCACGACGCCGGGCACTGACGGGGAGGACGGCGATGGATCTCGGTCCCGCCCGCGTGGTCGCCGATCACGAGATCCCGTCCCGTGCGCCGCTCCGCGTCGCGCCGGGGGACGCCGTGCGGGTGGGCGACCGCGACGACACCTGGCCCGCGTTCGTGTTCGTCACGTCGGGCGACGGCGGCAGCGGGTGGGTGCCCGCGCGGCACCTGGACGACGCCCGTCCGGTGGCGGTGGTCCGCGAGGCGTACGACACCCAGGAGCTCGCGGTCGCCGCGGGCGAGGCCGTCGAGGTCACCGCCGACGACCCGGGGTCCGGGTGGAGCTGGTGCGTCGCGCGGGACGGCCGCGCCGGCTGGGTGCCGCACCGGGCCCTCGGGCCCGCCTGAGCCGGTCGGGCCCTCGGGTCAGTCCTTGGTCGTGACGAAGACCGCGGTGCCGGGCAGCACGGCGCCGCGCTCCGGGCTCCAGCCGCCCCACGTCGCGGAGTTCCAGCCCGGCCACTCGGGCTCGACGACGTCGCGCAGGCGCAGGCCGGCGGCGGCGACGTCGCGCACGTGGTCGCCGACCGTGCGGTGGTACTCGGCGTAGCGCACGTCGCCCTGGTCGTCGGTCTCGACGTAGGGACGGCGGTCGAAGTAGGAGCGGTGCACGGTGAGGCCCAGGGTGGTGGGGTCGTCGGGGAACGCCCAGCGCACGGGGTGCGTCACGGAGAACACCCACCGGCCGCCCGGCCGCAGCACTCGGGCCGCCTCGGCGTGCACGCGCTCCGCGTCCGCGACGAACGGGATGGCCCCGTACGAGGTGAACGCGACGTCCACGGAGCCGGAGGCGACGGGGAGCGACCTGGCGTCGGCCTGCACCAGCGGCACCGGCGTGGCGGTGGCGGCGTTGAGCCGTGCCGCGCCGGCCAGCATGCGCGCGGAGACGTCGGTGGCCAGGACCCGGGCCCCTCGGCCGACCAGCCAGCGCGAGCAGTGTGCCGCCCCGGCGCCGATCTCGAGGACCCGGGCGCCGTCGACGTCGCCGAGCAGGCCGGCCTCCGCCTCGGTGAGCCCCTCCGGGCCCCAGCGGAAGCCCGCGTCGCCGAGGAACGTGCCGTGCTCGGCGAGGTACTCGTCGGCGTTCTCGTCCCACCACCCCCGCGCGGCAGCGTTCCCCGCCTCGTCGGGGACGTCGTCGTACCCCGCGTGCGCGACGGGACGGGGCGCGGGAGGATGGTGGCTCACCCGGCCATCGTGGCACGGGGCCCGCGTTGACCCCTCGCCGCACCGTCGATAAGATTGTCGGCGGTGCAGTGCGCCTGAGGACGTCTCGGGGTTCGGCCGCCGTCGTGCGGACCGGTCCCCGCGTCGATGCCCGGGTGCTCGCGCCACAGACCCTGTCCGCACTACGTCCTGTCCGCATCGGAGCATCTACTCAATGACCATCTCCACCACGAAGTCCGCCCCGCAGGTTGCCGTCAACGACATCGGCACCGAAGAGGACTTCCTTGCCGCCGTCGACGCCACCATCAAGTACTTCAACGATGGTGACATCGTGGAAGGCACGATCGTCAAGGTCGACCGCGACGAGGTCCTTCTTGACATCGGTTACAAGACGGAGGGCGTGATCCCGTCCCGGGAGCTCTCCATCAAGCACGACGTGGACCCGGGCGAGGTCGTCGCCGTGGGCGACGCCGTCGAGGCTCTCGTCCTCCAGAAGGAGGACAAGGAGGGTCGCCTGATCCTGTCCAAGAAGCGCGCCCAGTACGAGCGCGCCTGGGGCACGATCGAGAAGATCAAGGAGGAGGACGGCGTCGTCACCGGCACCGTCATCGAGGT
>NZ_JBHXAW010000266.1:0-6130 GCF_042726645.1 Isoptericola sp. NPDC060257 | reverse complement strand
GCGAGGTGCCGGGCCTCGAGCAGCTGCATCCCGGCGGGCGCCTTGACCGACGTCCCAGCGGGGACGACGGCGCGCACGAAGCCCAGGCGGGCGGCCTCCCCGACGCGACGGTCCAGCCCGGTGACGGGCCGGATGTCGCCCGCGAGGCCGACCTCGCCGACCGCGACGGTGCCGGTGGGCAGCGGCTCGCCGGTGCGGGCGGAGACGATCGCGAGGGCCGTCGCGAGGTCGGCGGCCGGCTCGGTGACGCGGGCGCCGCCGATGGTGGAGACGTAGACGTCCTGGTCGGCGAGGCGGAGGCCAGCGTGCCGGTGCAGGACGGCGAGGATCATCGCCAGCCGCGACGACTCGACGCCGCTCGTCGTGCGCCGCGGGTTGGCGAGCGGCGACGGGGCGACGAGCGACTGCAGCTCGAGGGCGAGCGGGCGGCGGCCCTCGAGCGTCACGGTGACGCACGTGCCGGGCACGCCCGCGCCGAGGTGGGAGAGGAACAGCCCGCTCGGGTCGCTGAGCCCGATGATGCCCCGCTCGGACAGCTCGAAGCAGCCCACCTCGTCGGTGGGGCCGTACCGGTTCTTCACGGCCCGGACCATGCGCAGCCGCGAGTGCCGGTCGCCCTCGAACTGGCACACGACGTCGACCAGGTGCTCCAGGGTGCGCGGCCCCGCGACCGTGCCGTCCTTGGTGACGTGCCCGACCAGCAGGACGGGCACCTGCCGCGACTTGGCGACGGCGATGAGCGACGCCGCGACCTCGCGCACCTGGCTCACCCCGCCGGGGGCGCCGTCCACCTCGGCGGACGCGATGGTCTGCACGGAGTCGACGACCAGCAGGTCGGGCTCGTTGGCCTCGACGTGGCCCAGCACGGTGCCGAGGTCGGTCTCGGCGGCGAGCAGCAGCGTGGGCGCGAGCGCGCCGACCCGCTCGGCGCGCAGCCGCACCTGCCCGGCGGACTCCTCGCCCGTCACGTACAGCACGGTCCGGGCGTCGCGGCCGTCGGCGCCGCGCGCGTACGAGGCCGCGACGTCGAGCAGCAGGGTCGACTTGCCGACGCCGGGCTCGCCCGCGAGCAGCACGACGGCGCCCGGCACGAGACCCCCGCCGAGCACGCGGTCCAGCTCCGGCACCTGGGTGGGCGCCGCCTGCGCGGCCGCGACGTCGATCTCCGCGATCGGCCGCGCGGGCGCGCGCCCCGGGCTCGTCGCGACCGTGCGCGGCCCGGCCGACGCGGGTCCCTCGTCGGTGACCGTGCCCCACTCCTGGCACTCGCCGCACCGGCCCACCCACTTGGGCGTGGTCCACCCGCACTCGGTGCAGCGGTAGCCGGGGCGCGACTGCTTGGCGCGGGTGCGGGACGACGTCGTGGTGCTCACGTCGTCAGACGCTAGGTCCCGGCACCGACAGCGGCCCCTCGGCGGCGCGTGCGCGCCGCGCGCGATGATGGCGACATGTCCTCAGCGCCCCCGGACGTGAGCCGTTTCCTGCACGACGGCCGCCTGGAGACGATGCCCCGGCGCCGGGAGCACCGCCGCACGGTGGCCCGCTGGCTCGCGCACGCCGCGCTGCCGGCGCTGCTCGACACGGTCGGCGAGCGGGAGCTCACCGACCGGCTGGCGCGGCTCGCCGACGACCCCGTCGGGGTGCGCCGGGCGCTGGTGGACCTCGGCGTCGTGCACCGCACCCGCGACGGCGCGGAGTACTGGCGCACGGAGGTCACCGAGTTCGACGACGTCGGGTCGGCCGACGACGCCGGGCACGTGACGCTGCACCTCGACGGCGACCGGGTCCACTCGATCGCCACGTTCTACGACGAGCTGAACCGCGTGTTCATGGCGGGCGAGGGCTGGCAGCTCGGCCCGAGCCTCGACGCCCTGGACGACCTGCTGCACGGCGGCTTCGGCGCGGCGCACGGCGCGGACCGGCTGACCGTCGTCTGGCACGGCTTCGCCCGCTCGCGCGAGGCCCTGGGCTACGCCGCGACGCGTGGGTACTACCGGGCAAAGGTCGCGGACCCGCGGTGCGACACCGCGCTGTTCCAAGGGCGGCTCGACGACCTCGAGGCCGGGCGCGGCAAGACCTACGCGGAGCTGGTCCTCGAGGTCTTCGCCGACCATCCCGACGTCGAGCTCTTGCTGCGCTGAGCAGGACCGGCGGCCGAATTTCACCTCGGCACCCCGTTGATCTGTTCGGCAGTTGTCCGTGCCGAACAGATCAGTGGGTTGCCGAACAGAACGGCAATCGCGTGCGAGGGTCCCGCCCGCACCGACCCACACGCCCTAGGCTGCCGGGTGCACCGCCGCCGACCCCGCAGGAGGACATCGTGAGCCAGGCACGCACGGGCGGGAACGGTCGCCCGTCGCCGGAGGTGTTCCGGCGCCGGCGCATCGTGGTGGGGTCGGCCGCGGGCGCGCTGGTGCTGGCGATCGTGCTGCTGACGGCGTTCGTGTGGCCCGGGTTCGCGATGAGCGAGCCGGAGCCGCAGGCCACGGTGACCGCGCCGGTGCCGACGCCGACGATCTCGCCCAGCGGGCGCCCGAAGGACCAGACGGCGTTCGTCAAGGCGCAGCCGGACTCGGTGCTGGCGCTGGCGCTGCGCGAGGCCACGGAGGACAAGTCCTGGGAGGACGACGCGGACGCGGTCGAGTCCTGGCAGCTCGTCTACGCGGACGGCGACGGCGCGGGCGCGACGACGGTCCAGGTGCACGCCGGTCAGTGGGAGGACGACGAGGCGGCGACCGCCGCGTACGAGGCGCTGGTCAAGGCGGCGGGCGACGCGACCGGCGAGGGCGAGGTGTCCGTCGACGGCAAGGCCACCGGCGCGTACGTCGTGACGCCCGGCTCCACCGAGGGCACCGCCGTCGTGACCTGGCGCAACGGCACCGCGGTGCTGCAGGCCAACGGCCCGGCGGACGTCGTCGAGGACTTCTACTCCGCCTATCCGTTGTAGTCCACCGCCGTCCGCGGGCACGTACCGTGGTGCCCGTGAGCGAGCAGACTGACGAGCAGGCCGGTACCCCCGAGAACACCCAGGTGGGCGGCGTGAAGATGGCGTTCCTCGGGACGGGGAACATGGGCGAGGCGGTGCTGGCCGGAGCGCTGTCCGCGGGGGTCGCGCCGCAGGACGTGGTGGCCACCTCCCGCCGGCCCGAGCGCGGCGCGCACCTCACGGACCGGTTCGGCGTCCGCGCGACGACGGACAACGTCGCCGCGGTCGAGGGCGCGCACGTCGTCGTCATCGGGGTCAAGCCCAAGGACGTGGGCGCGATGCTCGACCGCGTCGCCGACGCGCTCGAGCCGGGTGCCGTCGTCGTGAGCGTCGCAGCGGGCCTGCCGCTGTCCTTCTTCGAGCAGCGGCTGCCCGCCGGCACGCCCGTCGTGCGCGCCATGCCCAACACCCCCGCGCTGGTGGGCGCGGGCGTCACCGCCGTCGTCGGCGGGACGGCGGCCCGCGAGGACGACGTCGCGCTCGTCGAGCAGGTGCTCGCCGGCTCGGGCCACGTCTTCCGCGTGACGGAGAAGGACATCGACGCGTTCGGCGCGCTGGCCGGCTCGGGCCCTGCGTACGTGTTCTACGTGGTCGACGCGATGGCGGAGGCGGGCGTGCTGCTCGGCCTCACGCGCGACGTCGCGCGCCGGCTCGCCGTCGAGACGGTGCTCGGCTCGGCGAAGCTGCTCGACGAGACGGGCGAGCACCCTGTGCTGCTGCGCGAGAAGGTCTCCTCGCCCGGCGGCACCACCGTCGCCGCCCTGCGCAAGCTCGACGACGGCGGCGTGCGCGCCGCGTTCCTCGACGCGCTCGAGGCCGCGCGCGACCGGTCCCGCGAGCTCGCGGCCGAGCACGCCTGAGCCGGTCCGGCGGGGGAGCGGTCGTGACGGGCGGTCGGGACGACGGCGGGGGCCCCGCGCGCCGGGGGAGGCGTCCCGCGGGCCAGGAGACCCGCGAGGTCGTGCTGGCCGGTGCGCGCCAGGAGTTCCTCGAGCGCGGCTACGAGGCGGCGTCCGTCCGCTCGGTCGCGCGGCGCGCGGGCGTCGACCCGGGCACGGTGCGGCACTGGTTCGGCGACAAGACGCACCTGTTCACCGCCTCCCTCGGCCTGGTCGACATCGACCCGGCGGCGATCGTGCGGGCGGCGGCCGAGGGCCCCGTCGAGAGCCTGGGGGAGCGGCTGGTGCGGTCGGTCGTCGAGGTGTGGGACACGGACTACGGCGAGACGGTGCGGCTGGTCATCCCCGCCGTGATGGCCGACCCCGGACTGCGCGGGCTGCTGCCGCAGTTCCTGGGCGCCGAGCTCCTGGGGCCGATCGTGCGCCGGCTCGACGTGGACGACGCGCTCCTGCGGAGCGCGCTCGTCGCGTCGCAGATGGCGGGCGTGCTCATGACGCGCTACCTCGTCCCGCTCGGTCCCCTGGCGTCCCTCCCGCCGGAGCGGGTCGCGGCGCTCGTCGGCCCGACCGTCCAGCGCTACCTCACGGGAGATCTCGAGGCCGGCTGACGCTGTGGCCCCGAAATCGCGCTCACCACGGTCGAGGGCGTTGCGCGGCGGGGCGGCGAGGAGCACAATTCCTCACATGGGGAATAACGACGCCGCGGTCCGGGTCCGGAGGCTGTGCGTGGAGCGCGGCGGCCGACCGATCATCGACGGCCTGGACGTGGCGGTACCCGGCGGTCAGGTGGTGGGCCTGCTCGGCCCGTCCGGCTCGGGCAAGACGACGCTGCTGCGCGCCGTCGTCGGCGTCCAGGCGCGCGTGACGGGCGAGGTGACCGTGCTCGGCGAGGCGGCCGGCTCGCCCGGCCTTCGGCGCCGCGTGGGGTACGTGACCCAGGCGGCGTCGGTCTACACCGACCTCACCGTGGTGCAGAACCTGCGCTACTTCGCCCGCCTCGCCGGCCTCCCGCGCACCGGCGCGGAGGCCGCCGTGCGGCGCGCCGTCGCCGCCGTCGACCTGGGCGGGCACGAGAGGCAGCGCGTCGGGACGCTGTCCGGCGGCGAGCGCTCCCGGGTCTCCCTCGCGGCCGCGCTGGTCGCCGACCCCGAGCTCCTCGTGCTCGACGAGCCCACCGTCGGCCTCGACCCCGTGCTGCGCCGCGACCTGTGGGCGATGTTCCGCCGTCTCGCGGGCGAGGGGCGCACCCTGCTGGTCTCCAGCCACGTCATGGACGAGGCCACGCAGTGCGACCGGCTGCTGCTCCTGCGTGACGGGGCCCTCGTCGCCGACACCACGCCGGCCGACCTGCTCGCCACGACCGGCGCGCCGGACGCCGAGCGGGCGTTCCTCGCGCTCATCGACCAGCAGGCCACGACGTCGGGCTCGACGTCCGGCTCGACGACCGGGGAGGGCTCCCGATGACGCTCACCGCCACGACCGCGGGCCGGGTGCTGGCCCAGCTCCGCTTCGACCGCCGTACCGTCGCGCTCATCCTCGTGCTGCCGTGCCTGCTGCTCGGCCTCATCGCGTGGATGTTCGACGGGACCCCGGTGCTCGACCAGTTCGGCCCGATGCTCGTGGGGCTCTTCCCGCTGATCGTGATGTTCCTGGTGACGAGCGTCGCGACGCTGCGCGAGCGGCAGTCGGGCACGCTCGAGCGGCTCATGACGACGCCCCTGCGCAAGGGGGACTTCGTGGCGGGCTACGCGCTCGCGTTCGCCGCCCTCGCGCTGCTGCAGTCCCTGGTGGTCGTGGGCTTCGCGCTCGCCGTCGGGATGGGCGTGCTCGGCCCGCTGTGGCTGGTGCTGGTCGTGGGGATGCTCGACGCGGTCCTCGGCTGCTGCCTCGGCCTCGCCGCCTCCGCGCTCGCGCGCACGGAGTTCCAGGCCGTGCAGATGATGCCCGCGGTGATCTTCCCGCAGCTCATCACCTGCGGGCTGCTCATGCCGCGCGACCAGATGCCCGAGGTGCTCGAGTGGCTCTCGCGCGTCTTCCCGCTCACCTACGCCGTCGAGGCGATGCAGACCCTCGCTGCCGGCGGCGAGTGGGCGGACGTGCAGGGCGCCGTCGGCGCCATCGCGCTGTTCATCGTCGGCGCCGTCGTCCTCGGCGTCGCGACCCTGCGCCGTCGCACCGCGTGACCACCGATGCATCGGGCGTGCTGAATTGCTCCTCAAACGGCCCGTTGGGGGAGCAATTCAGC
>NZ_JBHXAW010000265.1:0-6139 GCF_042726645.1 Isoptericola sp. NPDC060257 | reverse complement strand
GACCCGATGACGCGAGAGATCGCTTGCTGGAAGGGTCGGTGGGTCGTCGTGGGCGCCACAACGTTCTCGCCGCGTCGTGCGTCTGAGCAGGTGAACGGCAGACGACAGGTCACGACACGGTGACGATCACGACACGACCGGAGCGCTGCGGTCGCGTTCGGGGCACCCGCGGGGCACGGTAGTACCCCGCGGCGCGCCTGGTGCGCCGACGGCGCGGAAGGGGCTCCATGCGTACGGTTCCCAGCCTGAGGCGACGCCTGACGGCGTCGCTCGTCGGCGTCCCGGTGGTGCTCACCCTGGCTCTCGCCGGGTGCGCTCCCCTGTCCGGCGAGACCGAGCCCGAGCCGGGCGCGGCCCCCACGACGTCCGCTCCCCCGTCCGAGGACGGCGCCGGGTCGACGTCCGACGCGCAGGGCCGTGCCGACCAGGACGCGCAGGAGCAGGCCGACCGGGAGGCCGCCGAGAAGAAGGCCGCGGACGAGGCCGCCGCGAAGGAGAAGGCCGACCAGGAGGCCGCCGAGAAGCGGGCCGCGGAGAAGGCGAAGAAGGCCGCGGAGAAGAAGGAGGCCGAGAAGAAGGCCGCCGAGGAGGCCGCCGCCAAGGAGCAGGCGGAGCAGGAGGCGGCGGAGAAGAAGGCCGCCGAGGAGCGGGACAAGATGCTCGAGTACGGCGACTCCGGTGAGCGGGTCGTCGCGCTGCAGGAGCGGCTGCAGGAGCTCGGGTACTTCATCCAGGAGGCCGACGGCAGCTTCGGACCGGCCACGCAGCAGGCCGTCTGGGCGCTGCAGAAGGCCGCCGGGCAGTACCGCGACGGCGTCGTCGGCCCGAAGACGCAGGCCGCGCTGGACGACGGCGTCCGGCCGCAGGCCCACTCGTCGTCCGGCAAGGCGGTCGAGATCGACCTCGACCGACAGCTGCTCATGACCGTCGAGGGCGGCAAGGTCACCCGGATCATCAACGCGTCGTCGGGCAACGGGGATACGTACGAGGCCAAGGGCCGCAGCTACCACGCGACGACGCCGCGCGGCTCCTATGCCGTGTACATGGAGCGCAACGGCATGCACGAGTCCACGCTCGAGCTGGGGTCGATGTACCGACCGAAGTACTTCTCCGGCGGGTACGCGGTGCACGGCTCGGGATCCATCCCGCCGTACCCCGCGTCGCACGGCTGCGTGCGCGTGTCCAACGCGGCGATGAACTGGCTCTGGGACTCGTGGGGCATGCCGAAGGGCACGCCCGTCATCCTCTACTGACCACGACCCCGCGTTGTAGGCGCCACGACGGTCTACAGGGCGGTGCCGACCAGGACCGGCTCGGGCTCGAGCTCGATGCCGAAGGCGTCACGGACGCCGTCGCGCACGGTGCGGGCGAGAGCCACGACGTCGGCCGCCGTCGCGCCGCCACGGTTGGTCAGCGCGAGGGTGTGGCGCGTCGACAGGCGCGCCGGGCTGTGCTCGCCCGCGAGCCCGAAGCCCTTGGTGAACCCGGCGTGCTCGATGAGCCAGGCGGCGCTCGTCTTCACGAGCGTCGGGTCGACGACGCCGAGGCTCGGGCTCACGGTGGACTGCGGCGTCGCGGAGCGGACGGCGAAGCGCGGCGCGTCCGCGGGCAGGTCGTCCGCCGCGTCGGCGGGCAGCACCGGGTTGGTGAAGAACGACCCCGCCGACCAACGGTCGTGGTCGCCGAGCGGCGCCCCGCCGACGCCGTCGAGCAGCATGCCCTTCCCGCCGCGCAGCTCCAGCACGGCCTCGCGCACGTCGGCCGACGGGGCCCGCTGCCCCACCTCGACCCCGAGGCGCCGGGCCAGCTCGCCGTAGCCGACGGGCGCGGACAGGCTGCCGAGCCGCATCTGCAGGTTCACCTCGAGCACCACGTACCGCGGCGTGGGGTACCAGGGCGCGCCCGGGTCGTCCGGGTCGCCCGACCGCATCGTCCGCTTGAGCAGCGACGTGCGGTACCCGAACCCCAGCTCGCTGAGCGTGAAGGTCCTGCGGGCGTTCGTGGCGCGGTCCCAGGTCACCACCGACGCGACGACGCCGGACACCTCCTGGCCGTACGCGCCGATGTTCTGCACGGGCGCGGCGCCGATCGTGCCGGGGATGCCGGACAGCGCCTCGACCCCCACCCATTCGTTCGCCACGGCCTCGGCCACGAAGGAGTCCCAGTCCTGGCCGGCGGGCAGGCGCAGGCTCGCGCCCCCGCACGCGCCGTCCGTGCCGCACGAGTCCTCGAGGTCCGCGTCGAGGCCCTGGCGCACGTCGCGCACGACGACGCCGGCGAACCCCTCGTCCGCGACCAGCAGGTTGGAGCCGCCGCCGATCACCAGCAGCGGCCTGTCGGCGTCGTCCGCGGCGCGCACCGCGTCGATCAGCTCGGCCTCGGACTCCGCCTCGACGTACTCGTCGACCGGCCCGCCGACGCGCAGCGTCGTGAGCTCGGAGAGCGCCGGGGCGGCCGTGTCGCGCCCGTCGCGCTCACGGGCGGGCTCGTCGGCGGACGGCGTGTTCAGGGTCGACAGGCTCACTCGCCCAGCGTACGCGCCGGGTCGGGAGCGGCCGGCAGGGGCCTCGCGGCCCCCGCGACCAGCAGACCCACCGCGACCGGCACGGCCAGCACCAGCAGGGCGTCGCGGTAGCCGACGTGCTCGGCGAGGAAGCCGATGAGCGCCGGGCCGACGAAGAACGCCGAGTACCCGACGGTCGAGACGACGGAGACGCGCAGGGCGGCCTTGCGCGGGTCGTCCGAGGCGGCGGACATGCCGAGCGGGAAGCCGAGCGAGGCGCCGGCGCCCCAGACCGCGACGCCGACCAGCGCGATCCACAGCGTCGGCACGAGCGCGAAGACCACGACGCCCACGAGGGCGGCCGCGCCGCACACGCGCAGCATGGTCACGCGGCCGTAGCGGTCGATGAGCGACGTGCCCGCCAGCCGGGCGAGCGTCATCGCGCACAGGAAGACGGCCAGGCCGATCGCGCCGACGGAGTCGTCGGTGCCGAACCCGTCGACGACGACGAGGCTCACCCAGTCGTTGGCGGCGCCCTCGGTGAGCGCGGCGGCGAGCACGACCAGCCCGACGAGGAGGGTGCGGGACTCGCGCCAGGTGGCGAGGGTGTCGCGCAGGGTGTGTCCGGTGCCCGTGTCGACGGCGGTGGCCGGGTCGGCCTGCGCGTCCGTCGCGCCGCCGGCCGTGCCGGCAGCGGCGTCCGCCGTCGGCTCGAAGAAGCGCACGCAGGCCACGACCACGATCAGGTCGATCACCATCACGGTGATGACGTGCCCCGGCAGCGAGGCGCCGGCGTGCGCCGCGAGGGCGCCGATGCCCGCGCCCGCGACCGTGCCGAGCGAGAAGCCGGCGTGGAAGCGCGGCATGACCGACCTCCCCAGCCGCTGCTCGACGACGGCGCCCTCGAGGTTCATCGCGGCGTCCCAGATGCCCACGCCCATGCCGCCGAGGAAGAGGCCGACCCGCACCAGCATCGGGTGGTCGCCGTCGACGGCGAGGGTGGCGACGGCGAAGCCCGCGGCCGCCAGGGCGGCGAACGACACGCAGGTGCGACCGGCGCCGATGCGCGAGGCGATCATGCCGGACAGCGGCAGCGCGACGAGCGACCCGATCGCGCCGGTGAGCAGCAGCACGCCCATCTCGGCCTCGGAGAAGCCGAGGCCGTCGCGCACCGCGGGGATCCGGGAGGCCCACGTGGCCATGCCGATCCCGGCGACGACGAAGACCGCGAAGACGGCCCAGGCGGCGCGCACGGCGTGCGCGGGCGGCCGGGTGGGGAGGTCGGTGCTCACGGTCCGACGCTTCCCGAATCCGCCACGCGGGTCAAATCGATTCGAGCATGCGCTGGTCAGCGCGGGTAGGCTTCGCCCCGGACCTCGCCGGAAGGAGCCCCATGGGCCGCAGCAACGCCCGACCGACCCTCGCGCGGGTGGCCGAGCTCGCAGGCGTCTCGGTCTCCACCGCGTCCCTGGCGTTCTCGGGCGCGGGACCGATCACCGCCGAGACGCGCGACAAGGTGCTCGCCGCCGCCGCCGAGCTGGGCTATTCCGGCCCCAACCCGCTCGGCCGGCAGCTGCGCTCGGGCCGCTCCGGCATCGTGGGAGTCGTCCTCGGCGACCAGCCCGGCCGCGCGTTCCGCGACCCGGTGGCGGTCAAGGTGCTCGACGGCCTCGTGGACGTGCTCGGCGCCGAGGGCCTGGGCGTGCTGCTCATCCCCGGCGTGCGCGCCGTCCCGGGGCCGCGCGTCGACGGCGAGGAGACGGCGCCCGTGCCCGCCGTCGACCCCCTGCTGGAGTCCGCCGCCATGGACGTCGCCGTGCTCGTGTGGGGCGTGCTCACCGACGACGCGACGCTCGCGGCCCTGCGTCGCCGCGACGTCCCCGTGGTGGTCGGCGAGGGCGGCCGCGTCGAGGGCGCACCGCTCGTGGCCCTGGACGACCGGGCGGGCACGGCCCTGGCCGTGCGCCACCTCCAGGAGCTGGGGCACACCCGCATCGCGGAGATCACGCTCCCCCTCGACGCCGCGGAGCGGTCCGGTCCGATCGACGCGGCCCGCCTCGCCCAGGCCGACCGCACGTCGACGCGGCACCGCCTCGCGGGCGTGCGGGACGCGGTCGAGCCGGTCATCTCGTGGGAGACGCCCGCGTCCCTCGTGGAGCACGGTCGCGACGCCGCCACGGAGATCCTCGGGGCCTGGGTGCCGGAGACGGAGCGGCCGACGGCGATCGTCGCCCACTCGGACCTGCTCGCGGCGGGCGCCGTCATCGCGGCCCGCGAGCTCGGGCTGCGCGTACCCGACGACGTCTCGGTCGCCGGCTTCGACGGGATCGACCTGCCGTGGCTCTCCCCCGACGTGCTCACCAGCGTGCACCAGCCGCTGCAGGCCAAGGGCGCCGCGCTCGGCCGCGCCGTCCTGGGCGTGCTGGGCGGCGAGGAGCCCACCTGCACCACGCTGCCCGTCGAGCTCGTGCCCGGCACCACGACCGGGCCCGTGCCCGACGTCGTCCGCCCCGCCGACGCGCAGGCCTGACGCCGCCTCAGCCGTCGGTGCCGAGCGCCGCCGCGACGATCGCCTCCGCGCGCTCGCGCGGGCAGAACGCCAGCACGGCCTCCTTCGGCCCCTGCGGGGACTCGAAGCGCACCGTGCCGGCGGCCTCGAAGCCGAACGCTGCCATGCGGGCGACCGCGGACCGGTTGCGGGCGTCCGGCTCGCCGACCAGCCGCCGCGTGCCCGGGCGGGCGAACGCGAAGGCGAGCACGGCGGGGCCGACCACGGCCCAGGGCGCGACGTCGTAGCGGGCGGCCGGGCCGTCGCCGCCCTTGAAGAAGTGCATCCCCAGGTCGCCGGGGAGCGCGTCGTAGGCCGTCGAGACCGGGTCGTCCTCCGGGTGGTACAGCTGCACCAGGACGACCGGCTCGCCGTCCCAGCGCACCAGGTAGGCGTGGTGCGTGGGCAGGGAGTCGACGAACGCGTACGTGTCGCTGAGGTCCTCGCGGCTCAGCCCGGCGAGCCCCCAGAACCCGGCGTGCGGGCGGTTGACCCACTCGTGCAGCACGTCGAGGTCGGCGACCGGGTCCAGCACGTGCGCCGTGACCGTGCCCGCGCCCGGGACGTCGGCGCGCCACACCTCCGCACCGCGCGCTCCGGACAGCAGTCGGTCGGACGTCGCGGGCTCGGACAGGGAAGCGGACAGGGGCTCGGTCGTCATCGGTCCTCCGGGGGTCGTCGGGTCGGCAGGGGCTCGGGGCGCAGCCGCGCCCAGTCGGTCTCGATCGGGACGGTGCGGGCGTCGGCCCACGCGGGGTGCTGGTCGGCGAAGTGCGCCGAGCGCGGGTCGCCGGAAGCGCCGAACGGCACGCCCCAGCGGCTGCGTCGGCGGTCGCCCAGGTCCCAGACCCAGCGGGCGACCGACCCGTGCAGGACGGCGTGCGTCACGCCGGGCACGCCCGCCGTGCAGCGGACGGCGTCGCCCGCCCCGCCCAGCGGCCGCGCCTGCTCCTCCGGCACCGCGGGCACCGCCGCGCCCGGGACCAGGCCCAGCGCGTGCAGCGGGGCCAGGCGGTGCAGGTCGCCCCACGTCTCGCGTGCGTCGTCGGGTGGGTCGGGGAGCGCGTCGGCGCGCCCGTCGACGTCCG
>NZ_JBHXAW010000264.1:0-6156 GCF_042726645.1 Isoptericola sp. NPDC060257 | reverse complement strand
AGGCCAGATCGTTCGAGGTCTGAGAGGTCATGCGGGCTCCTGGTGGAAAAGCCGGTGTCGCACCCTCGTGGTTCGGTGTCACCGGCAGCGTGCGCTGTCACCTCTCTGACACGGCCCGGCGAAAGAGTGTGACCGATGAGCACGGATCAGTTCGCGGCAGGCCGGCTCACGGCGGACCAGTTCGAGGCGTTCCGTCCGCACCTGCGCGCGGTCGCGTACCGGGTGCTGGGGTCGACGGCGGACGCGGAGGACGTCGTGCAGGACGCGTGGGTGCGCGCGCACGCCGCCGGCGCCGCCGGGGTGGAGAACCTGGGCGGCTGGCTCACGACGATCGTCGGGCGGGTGGCGCTCAACCTGCTGCGCTCGCGGGGGACGCGCCGGGAGACGGCGTGGGACGGGCACCTGCCGGACCTGCTCGTGGCGCCGGTCGACAGGCAGGCCGACCCCGAGCTGCGGGCGGTCGAGCAGGACGAACTCGGCTCGGCGCTGATGATCGTGCTGGACACCCTGGCACCCGCCGAGCGCGTCGCGTTCGTGCTGCACGACCAGTTCGCGGTCCCGTTCGAGGAGATCGCGCCGCTCGTCGACCGGTCGCTCCCCGCCACGCGCCAGCTCGCCAGCCGCGCGCGCCGCAAGGTGCGCGACGCCGTGCCCGTGCAGGACGACGTCGCGCGGCGGCGGGAGGTCGTGGCCGCCTACCTCGCCGCGTCGCAGGCGGGGGACTTCGACGGCCTCGTGGCGCTGCTCGACCCGGAGGTCGTGGTGCGCCTCGACTACGGGCCGGGGGAGCTGTCCCGCGTGCTGCGGGGCGCGCAGGCCGTCGCGGAGCAGGCGCGCCTGCACTTCGGCACGGCACGCTTCTCGCGGCTCGCGCTCGTGGCCGGCTCGCCCGGCCTGGTCACCGTCCTCGAGGACGGGACGGTCTACTCGCTGCTCGCGTTCACGGTGCGCGACGGCCGGGTGGTCGGCATCGACATCCTGTCGGACGCCGACCGGCTCGCGGGGGTGCCGGGGGCGTAGCGGACGTCGGCCTCGGACGCGGGCACGGCGCGGCGCGGTCCGGAGCCTGTCCCCAGGGCGGCGCCGTCCACAGGCCGAAGTCGCGCCCGGCGTCACGGTCGGGGCGCGGCCTAGCGTCGCGGGTATGACCTCACCGGCCCCGCCCTTCTCGTCCCCGGCACCCGACCCGAGCGCCGCCTGTGCCGCCGTCCTCGCGGCGCACCACGACGTCCTCGACGCCGCCGCGGGCGCACGGCGCAGCCTGGCGGTGGCCTGGCGGTCGACGGCGGCCGACCGGTTCCGCGACGACGTCGGTACCCTGCTCGCCGACCTCGACGCCGACCTGCGGCTCCTCGAGGAGGCCGCCGAGGTGCTGGCCCGGTGACGCGCGGGCTGCCGCCCGAGGAGACCGTGGACGTCGTGGGCGGCCGGGCCCTCTCCGAGGTCGACGCCGAGGCCGTGCAGGGCGCGGCCGTGCTGCTCGACGGCGTGGCGGAGGGCTTGCGGCGGGCGTCCCACCGGTGCCTCGGCGTCGCCGGGACCCTGCGGGGTGCGGCGTGGGCCCCCGATCCGTGGTCACGACCGGCCGTGCCGCTGCCCGGCGCCACGGGGGACGACGCCGCGGTTGCCGCGTACCGGGAGGCGGCGGCTGCTCGGCTGGACGAGGTGAGCGCCCGGCTGCGTGCCCGGACCTCGACGGCGGAGGGCTGCTCGCGCCGGCTGCGGCTCGCTGCCGGCCTGTACCGGGAGGCGGAGAGCGTGGTGCAGCGCGTCGCCGACGGGGCCGTGACCCTGCTGGCGGGCGCGGCGGGAGCCTGGCTCGGGCTGGCGGCGACGCCGGTGCTCACCGTCACGTCCGTGGCGGACGGCCTGCGCGGCGCGCGGGCCCGCGGGGGCTCATTCGGCTCTGGATCGACCGGCTCTGAATCGACCGGCTCCGGCGCGACCGTGTCGCCGCCGACCGCTTCCTCCCCGCCCGATCCGCCGACAGTGCCGGTGACGACGGGCCCCGACGGGAGCCTGGCGAGCGTGTGGCGGGTCGTCGCGCCGTTCTCCGACGAGGCGGTCGGGGGGTTCGCGGCGGGGTTCAGCGCCACCCGGCCGTTGACCTGGCAGGACCTGCGGCGCGGGATCGAGGAGGGCCCGGCGGCCGCGCTGGACCCGGTCACGCGCGGCGCGGGCTCGCTGTCCGACGTCGTGGCCGCGCTGCTGCCCGACTCGGTGCCCCAGGTGGTCGCCCTGGCCGACGCGGACCTCGCCGGCCCCCGGCCCGGATGGGCGGACCGGCCGGCGGGCTCCGTCGTGGAGGCGCTCGCCCGCACCGCCGACCTCTACCCCCAGGGCAGCGGCGTCGTCGACCGACCCGCAGCCGGTGTGCCCGCCGGGACGCTCGCGGTGGAGGAGGTCGTGCACGGCGACGGCACGACGTCGTGGACGGTCCTGATCCCCGGGACCCAGGAGCTCCTGTCCCCCACGAACCCGTTCGACGCGGCGACCGACCTGAGCCTCATGGCGCACGAGGCCGCGGACGTGTCCGTCGCCGTGGAGCAGGCCCTCGACGCGGCGGGTGCGGCCGCGGACGAGCCGGTGGTGCTGGTGGGGCACAGCCTCGGCGGGATCGCCGCGTCGGCGCTCGCGGCGTCGCCGGCGTTCCGCGCGAACCACCCCGTCGGTGGCGTGGTGACCGCGGGGGCGCCGACCGCGTCGTTCGCCCTCCCCGCGGGGGTGCCCGTGCTGCACGTGGAGAACGAGGAGAGCCTGGTCGAGAACCTGGACGGCCGGTCCCGGGAGGAGGGACCCGCCGCGGCGGACCGCGTGACGGTGGGGCGCCGGCTGCTGGACTCGACGGACCCGGCCGACGTCGCCGCGGCCGGGAGCATCTCGCTCGCCCATGCGATGCCCACGCACCTGCGCACGCTGGCGGCGGCGCAGCGGTCCGGGAACGTGCAGGTGGCAGGGGCGACGGGGCGGTTGGAGCAGCTGCTCGACGGCACCCGGGCGCGCACCCGGTTCTTCGCGGCGCGCCGGGTGGACCCGGCGCCGCCGCTGGTCCTGGCGCCCGGGCCCGGCCCCGGACCAGTCCCCGGACCGGGGTCGACCGTGCTCGGGACGACGTCGCCCCCGCCGGGAAACCCGACGGGGGCGATGCTGCACTGAGCGTGTCGTGCGGCGGAGGCCGGGGCGTCAGCCCTTCTTCGGCGCGAACGCGCCGATGATCGCCTGCAGCACGGCGAGGATGAGGGCGATCCAGACGAACCACCAGAAGCCGCCGCTGACGTCGACGCCCCAGTCGCCGAACCACCCCTGGTCGGTGATCCAGGTGGTGAGCCAGAGCACGAAGGCGTTGATGACCAGGTAGAAGAGGCCCAGCGTGAGGATGAGCAGCGGGATCGAGATGATGCTGACGATCGGCTTCACGAAGCTGCTGATGAGGGTGAACACCAACGCGACACCGAGCACCGCCAGGATGTACTCGAGCACGTTGTCGCCGTCGTACGGGGGCAGGATCTCGAGGTTGGTGAAGATCAGGTCGCTCAGCCACAGCGCCACGGCTGTGACGAGGGTGCGGACGATGAAGTTCATGCGGCCATCGTGGCACGTCATGCCCGCGCGAGGCTGGCGCGACGCTCGGCACCGCGCGGCTCGGCGGCCGGATCCCGGCGACCGGCTCGCGCGCGTAGGCTCGCCGGGTGAGCGAGCCGTCCGTCCTCGTCCTGCACGACAACCCCGACTGGCTGCCGCCGTTCGAGCGGGCCTTCGACCGCGCCGGCGTGCCCCTGGAACCGGTGCATCTCGGCGACGTCACCCTGGACCTCGCCGAGGCGCCGTCCGGGGCCGTGCACTGGTCGCGCCTCAGCGCGTCCGCGCACACGCGCGGCGTCCCGCACGCGCCGGAGGCCGCGCAGGCGGTGCTGTCCCGGGCCGAGGCGGCGGGCCGCCGGGTCGTCAACGGCACGCGCGCCGCGGCGCTCGAGGTGAGCAAGGTGCGGCAGTACGCGCTGCTGCGCGCCGCCGGGCTCGACGTGCCGCGCACGACGGCCGTCACGGACCGCGCGGCGCTGCGGGCGGCGGCCGAACGGTTCGGCGCCCCGTTCATCACCAAGCACAACCGTGGCGGCAAGGGCCTGGGGGTGCAGCGGTTCGACGACGTCGGGACGTTCGCCGCCGTCCTGGACGCGGGCCTGCTCGACGAGCCCGTCGACGGCGTGTGGCTGCTGCAGGAGCTGCTCGTCGCGCCGGCGCCGTTCGTCACCCGGGCGGAGTTCGTCGGCGGCCGGTTCCACTACGCGGTCCGCGTGGACACGTCCACCGGGTTCGAGCTGTGCCCGGCCGAGGCGTGCGCGCTGCCGGGGGCCGACGGCGTCGCCCCGCCGCCGCTGTTCGCGCTGCGGCCCGAGGTCACGGCCGAGCACCCGCTCGTCGTGCGGCTCGAGCGGCTGCTCGCCGAGCAGGGGATCGAGATCGCCGGGGTCGAGTTCTTCGAGACGGTCGACGGCCGCACCGTGCCGTACGACATCAACACGAACACCAACTACAGCCCGGACGTCGAGGAGTCCGCCGAGGTACCCGCCGCCGACGCGATCGCCCGGTTCTTCGCCGGCCTGGTGCGGGAGCACGCCGAGGGAGTACCCGCCCCCGCGAGGTAGTACGGACCGTGCCGAGGTAGTACGGACCGGCCACCTCGGCGCGGGTGGCATCCTTGATCGCTGTGACCACCCCCGCTGACTCGCCGGCCGTCCAGACCCCTGCCGTCCCCCTGCGCGCCGCCGTCGCCGCGCTGCCCGCGTACGTGCCGGGCGCGCGGCCCGCCGAGGGCGCGAAGCTGTGGAAGCTGTCGTCGAACGAGAACCCGTACCCGCCGCTGCCGTCCGTCCTCGAGGCGATCACGCGTGCGGCGGAGGAGACCAACCGCTACCCCGACATGTACGCCACGGAGCTCGTCGAGGCGCTCGCGGCGCACGTCGGCGTCCCGGCCGAGCAGGTCGTGGTGGGCAACGGCTCGGTGGCCGTGCTCGGGCACGTGCTGCAGGCCGTCGTCGAGCACGGCGACGAGGTCGTGTTCCCGTGGCGGTCGTTCGAGGCCTACCCGATCGTGGTCGCCGTCGCGGGCGGCGTCGCCGTCACCGTGCCGGTCACCGCGGACGGCCGGCTCGACCTGTCCGCCATGGCCGCCGCCGTCACGCCCCGCACGCGCGTCGTCATGGTCTGCACGCCCAACAACCCCACCGGCCCCGTGGTGCACGCGGACGAGCTGGAGGAGTTCCTCGCCGCCGTCCCGCGCGACGTGCTGGTGATCGTCGACGAGGCGTATCTCGAGTTCGTGCGCGACCCGCAGGCGCCCGAGGGTGTCGACCTGCTGCGCCGGCACCCCAACGTCGTCCTGCTGCGCACGCTGTCGAAGGCGTACGGGCTGGCGGGCCTCCGCGTCGGGTACGCCGTCGCGGAGCCGCGCCTCGCCGCCGGCATCCGCGCGGTGTCGACGCCGTTCGGCGTCAACCACATCGCCCAGCGTGCGGCGCTGGCCTCGCTCGAGCCCGTCGCCCAGGACGAGCTGCGCCAGCGGGTCGACGCGCTGGTCGCCGAGCGCGAGCGCGTCGTCGCCGCCCTGCGCGAGCAGGGCTGGGACCTACCGGAGACGCACGCCAACTTCGTGTGGTTCCCCCTCGGCGAGGAGACCGTGGCGCGCGCCGCCGAGGCGACCGCCGCCGGCGTCCTCGTGCGCCCCTTCGCCGGCGACGGCCTGCGCGTCAGCATCGGCGAGGTCGAGGCGAACGACGCCTTCCTCGCCGTCGCCGCCACCTGGCGCTGACCAGGGTCATCCCGTGCGCGACCTGCGGTGATGCGCTACCTTCCGGCTGTCCGTGAGGTCACGTCTATCGCAGGAGGACAGTCGAGTGAAGCTTCGTCGGATCGTCGTGGGGGGCATGGCCACCCTCGGGATCGCCGCCGCCGCCCTGGTGTCGGCCGCCCCCGCCCAGGCCACCACCTGGGGCTGGAGCTGGGACAGCCGCATCAACTGCTACGCGGGCACGTTCAACAAGATGGTCTCCCTGAACAACCAGGGGTACAAGGTGACGATCCGCGAGTACTGCGGCAAGCACGGGAGCGCCTCGAACCCCTACTGGTACACGATGCTCAGCTACTAGCAGGGAGGGC
>NZ_JBHXAW010000263.1:0-6237 GCF_042726645.1 Isoptericola sp. NPDC060257 | reverse complement strand
GGACCGGGACCTCGATCCCGTGCTCCGCGCGGAACGCCTTCTTCTCCGCCCGGACCTCGTCGACCTGCCGCAGCACGGCCTCCGCCCGCCGGCGGCGCCACGATCCGGGCCTGGTGCGGGCCACGGTGCGTTGCGCCCGCGCGACACGGCGCGCCGTCGGCGGCTTGAGGCGGTAGACGCGCTCCGCCTCGCACAGCAGCCCGGCGTCCTGGGCGTCCACGGTCAGCAGGCCCACCTGCGACAGCATCCCCACGACGCTGCGCGCCGTGTACGCCCCGCGGGAGTAGCCGAGGACGACGATCTCGTCACCGGGCTCGTAGTTCATGGCCAGGAACCGGTAGCCGTCCACCACGTTGCGGGTGAACCCGTAGCCGAACGCGCCGCCCAGCAGCTGGTCGACCAGGTAGCCGCGGGCGCCGACGCCCGCCACGTAGCCGACGATCTGCTCGACGTCCGGATCAGCGCTCCCTCCGGAGCGCAGCACGGACCGCGCGAGCTTCTCGATGTTGGACACCTGCGGGTTCACCGCGTGGCTCCACGTCCCGTCGCAGCACAGCACCAGTCGCTTCATCGTCGTCCCCTCCATGTACCTCGGAGGGTGGCGGGGCGACGCTGATACGCCGAGCGTTCACGTCGTCGTGCGACGTCCGTCCACCGACGGCGTCGTGGGCGGCGTCATGAAAGGGGTCAGACGACGACGCGGATGACGGCGCTGTGGTCCAGCTCGGCGTCGCCGCGCTCGACCATCCGCTGGTACCGGTCGCGGGCGACCGCCGTCAGGGTCGTGTCGACACCGAGCCGCTGCCCGACCGCGAGGCCGAACTCGAGGTCCTTGAGCTGGGTGCGGCACGCTGCGCCGTCCGCGTAGTCGCCCGAGAGGTAGCGCCGCGACTTGTCGGTGAGCACCTGCGAGCCGGCCAGCCCGGCGCCCAGCACCTCGAGGACCGTGGCGAGGTCCAGGCCGCCGGCCTGTGCGATGGCGACCGCCTCGGCCAGGGCGTTGAGCGTGCCGCCCACGACGATCTGGTTGCACGTCTTGGTGAGCGACCCCGCGCCCACCGGACCGAGGTGGCGGACGGTCGAGCCCATCGCCTCCAGCACGGGCCGGACGGCGGCCAGGTCGTGGTCCGCGCCGCCCGCCATGATGCTCAGGCTGCCCGCGACGGCGCCCTCGACGCCGCCGCTCACGGGCGCGTCCACCAGGCGGATGCCGTCCGCCGCGAGCTCCTCCGCCCACGCGGTGACCTCGACCGGGCTCACCGTGCTCATCACGACCAGCACCGGGTCGGTGGTCCCCGCTGCGCGCCAGCCCGCCCGCAGCCCGTCCGGGCGGTCGACGACGTCCCGCACCTGCGGCAGGTCCGGCAGCATCACCACGACCACCGGCCGCGCCGCGTCCGCCGGCGTCGCGGCGACCGTCGCGCGCGGCTCGCCCTCGGCGACCGCCTCCGCCCGCGCGGCGGTCCGGTTCCACAGCGCGACGTCGAACCCCGCCGCCAGCAGGTTCCGCGCCATCGGCGCCCCCATCGGCCCCGTGCCGACGAACCCGATCGACGTGCCCTGCATCCTTGCCCCCTTCGCCACGGTCGCCGGTGGTCACCACGACCCGGCACGCCCCAGGGTAGGTCGAACGAGCGCCGCCGCCCCGAGCTGTCCGGCTCGATTTCGGCTGGACCGAGGTCACTCAGGTGCGGGTATGCACCACGACGACCTCCCGCTCGCCGGCCGCACCGCGCTCGTCACCGGCGTCTCCCGGCGCAAGGGCATCGGCTACGCCGTCGCTCGCGAGCTCGCTGGGCTCGGGGCGAGCGTCTTCATCCACCACTTCGCCCCGCACGATGCTCACCAGCCCTGGGGCGGCGACGACCTCGACGAGGTGCGCGCCGGTGTACGCGGCGCGCTCCGCGGCTCGGCCCTGAGCGGCGATGCCGGCGCAGACCTTCGCGACCCCGAGCAGATCGACGCCCTCGTCGACGCCGCACGGGACCTGACCGGCACTCTCGACGTCCTCGTGTGCAACCACGCGCGTAGTGGCGGCGACGGGTCGGTCCTCGACATGTCTGCCGAGGTCCTCGACGCGTTCCGGGAGACGAACACCCGCTCGACCTTGTTCCTCACCCGACGGTTCGCGGCTGAGCACCGGAAGGACGCTCCCAGGGCTCGACCGGGGGAACGGGTGACCTGGACTGCGCCGTCGGACCCCCGCACCGCGCCCAAGGTCGTCTGGATGACCTCGGGCCAGCAACAGGGCGCGATGCGGGGTGAGGTGGCCTACGCCGCCTCCAAGGCTGCGCTCGCGGGCGTCACCGCTACCGTCGCTGCCGAACTGCAGGACCTGGGCATCGTCCTCAACACGGTCAACCCTGGCCCGGTCAACACCGGGTATCTGGACCCCGAGTCCACGGATCGTCCCCTCGAGGAGCTCGACGCGCTCCGTCGCGCCACGCCGTTCGGCCGCTGGGGCGAACCGACCGACCCTGCGGGCCTCATCGGCTGGCTCGTCTCCGCGCCCGGCTCGTGGGTCGTCGGACAGGTCCTGACGACCGACGGCGGTTTCGGCCTCCAGTAACGGCGCATCGGGCGGCCAGGGCTCAGCCCAGCCGCCGCAGGAACTCCCGGGTGCGCTGCTCCTGCGGGTCCCCGAGCACCTGCTCGGGCGTGCCCCGCTCGTGCACGCGCCCGGCGTGCAGGAAGACGACCTCGTCGGCGACCTCGCGCGCGAAGCCCATCTCGTGCGTGGCGACGAGCATCGTCGTCGGCCGCCCCGCCACGCCCTCGCTACGCAGGGACAGCAGGATTTCGAGCACCTCCCCCACCAGCTCGGGGTCGAGGGCGGACGTCACCTCGTCGAGCAGGAGCAGCTCGGGCCCGTTCACCAGCGCGCGGGCGATGGCGGCGCGCTGCTGCTGCCCGCCCGACAGCTGGTCGGGGTACGCGCGCGCCTTGTCCGCGAGGCCGACGCGCTCGAGCATCGCCAGCGCGGCCGCCTCGGCCTCGGCCCGCGGCACCTTGTGCACGACGCGCGGCGCCAGGGTCACGTTGTCGAGCACTCGCAGGTGCGGGAAGAGGTTGTACTGCTGGAACACCATCGCGAGGCGGGCGCGGACGGCGTCGGCGTCCACCCACGGGTCGGCGACGTCCTCGCCGTCGAGCAGCACCTGGCCGTCGTCGACCTCCTCGAGCAGGTCGACGACGCGCAGCAGCGTGGACTTGCCGGAGCCGGACGACCCGACCACGACGACGCACGACCCCTCGGCCACGTCGAGGTCGACGCCGTCGAGCACGACCTTGCGGTCGGCGCCGGTGCCGAAGGACTTGCGCACGTCGCGCAGCGCCAGGAGCGGCGCGCCCGGGGACGCGGTCATCGGATCGCCCCCGCGCCCGCGACGCCGCGCAGCTCGCCGCGCCAGCCCTGCCTCGCCGACCAGGCGTCGACCAGCCGGGTGAGCGGGATCGAGATCGCGATGAACAGCAGGCCCGCGACGACGTACGGCGTGAAGTTGTAGTCCCCGGTGGTGGCGATCTGGGCGGCGCGGATCGCGTCGACGGCGCCGAGGATGGAGATGAGGCCGGAGTCCTTCTGCAGCGACACGAGCATGCTGGCCACGGGCGCCGTGACGTTGCGGACCGCCTGCGGCAGCACGACGCGCCGCGCCGCCTGCCCGCGGGTCAGCCCCAGCGACCGGGCGGCGGCCACCTGCGACGGGTGCACCGCCTCGATGCCCGCCCGGAAGATCTCCGCGAGGTACGCCGTGTAGCAGACCACGATCGACAGGCCGCCGAGGAAGGCCGCGCTCACCGGCAGCCACGGCAGCCGCAGGGCGGGCAGGCCGAAGCCGACCAGCAGCAGCACGAGCAGCAGCGGCACGCCGCGGAACACGTCCACGTACCCGACGGCGAGGATCCGCAGCGGGAACAGCGCCGGCACCCGCGACGTCCGGACGACCGCGATCAGGAGTCCCACGACCAGCGCGACGACGCTCGCCACCACCCACACCCGCAGGTTGAGCCACAGCCCCGCCGCGACCTCGGGCAGCACCTCCCACGCCCGCTCCGGGGAGAAGAACGCCTCGCGCGCCCGCTCCCAGCCGGGCGCCGTCGTCACGACGTACACGACGGCCGCCACCACCAGCACGGTCGCGACGCCCGCCACCAGCAGGGCCCGGCGGTGCTGCGCCCGCCGGTACGCGGCGCGGGCGCGCGCCCGCTCCGACGGCTGCCAGCCGCCGGTCGGCGTCGTCGCGGGCCCGGTCACCGGTCGTTCACCGCGTCAGGACAGCTCGGTGATGTCGTCCGACTTGAGCCACGTGGTCCGCAGCTCGTCGAGCGTGCCGTCCTCCTCGAGCGTGTCGACGGCGGCCGAGACGCACGCGGTGAGCGACGACCCCTTGTCGAGCACGAGCCCGAGCTGCTCCGGCTCGCCCACGGGCGGCAGCGTGCCGATCACGTGCGTGTCGGGGAAGTAGACGGTCGAGGCGGCGACGCCCTGGTCGACGTCCATCACCATGGCGTCGATGGTGCCCGAGCTCAGGGCGGTCATGCCGTCGCCGGCGGCGTTGAACGGTGTCACCTCGACGTCGTCGCCCCACGCGGCGTCGGCGACGGCGAGCGATGTCTGCGAGGCGGTGACGCCGATCTTCGCGCCCTCGAGGTCGGCCAGGCTCGCGGCGTCGGCGAACTCGCCCTCGTCGGCGACGATGACGCCCTGGCGGCTGGTCAGGTAGGGGCTGGAGAAGTCGACGGCGTTCTTGCGCTCGTCGGTGATCGTCGTCTGGTAGGCGGCGACGTCGAAGGTCTTCACGGCCGGGCTGATGATCTGCTCGAAGGTGACCGACGTCCACTCGACGTCGTCCTTCGCGAACCCGAGCTCGTCCGCGACGGCGTACACGAGCGCCGACTCGAAGCCCTCTCCGCTGCTCGGCTCGCCCACGTACCAGGGCTCGAACGGGTCGCTGGCGCCCACGGTCAGCGTGCCGTCGGTGAGGGTCTGCATCCCCTCGGGCGTGCAGTCGGTCGCGCTGCCGGACGCCGCGGGCGCGCCGTCGCCGTCGTCCGACGACGAGCAGCCGGCGAACGCGAGCGTGGCGGCCGACGCGAGAGCGACCGCGAGGACAGGACGGGAGGTGCGCACGGTGGAGCCTTTCCGACGTGGGGGACCGACGAGGACGGAGCGGGTCACGCCGCCGACGAGCCTATGCCGACCGCGGGTCCATGTGGCATGGCGGTCGTCACAGAGGAACCTCGGCGCGGTTGTCGATCTTCCCCGGGTTGTCGAACTGCACGGTCCTCGCGCGTCATCCAGGTGTACGAGCAGGTGTACGACCCGCCACGAGGAAGGACGATGGGACCATGACCACGTACGTCGTACTGTTGCCCGGCGTCGAGGACGTCTGGGAACGCGCGAGCGCCGAGGAGCGCGCCGCCGTCTACGCGAAGCACGAGGAGTTCGCCCGGCTGCTCGCCGAGCGCGGGCACCGCATCACCGGCGGTGCCGAGCTGACGCACTCCCGCACCACCAAGCAGGTCTCCCGCGACGGCGTGGGCCGGGTGGTCGTCACCGACGGCCCGTTCGCCGAGACGGCGGAGCAGCTGTCCGGGTTCTACCTCGTCGAGTCGGACGACCTCGACGACCTGCTCCAGATCAGCGCCACCCTCGTCGGCTCGACCGGCGGCGGCGACGCCGACGGCGTCGTCGAGGTGCGCGCCGCCGTCGACCACGAGGAGGGGGACGCATGAAGGTCGTCGTCCTGCTCACGCAGCCGAACCACTACGAGATCTGGGGCGCCGCCGACGACGCGCACCGCGAGCGCTTCGACGCCCGGCTGGAGGCGTTCGACTCCGCCGTCGCGGAGCGGGGCGAGGTCCTCGCAGGCGAGGGCCTCGGCCACCCCGGCACCGCCCGCACGCTCGGCCCGGGGACGAACGGCGACCGCGCCGTCACCGACGGCCCGTACGCCGAGGCGGCCGAGCAGCTCGGCGGCTTCTACGTCGTCGACGTGCCCGACCTGGGCACGGCCCTCGAGCTCGCGCGGCTGCTCCCGGACGAGCTCACGGTCGAGCTGCGGCCGGCCGTGGCCGGGTAGGGGACCCGTGGAGGGACGCCCGTGACGGTCCTCGAGGACCTCATGCGCGACGAGTGGGGCCGGCTCCTGGCCCTGCTCGTCGCGCGGTACCGCCGCCTCGAGCTGGCCGAGGACGGTCTCGCGGACGCGTTCGAGGCGGCGGCGCGCACCTGGC
>NZ_JBHXAW010000262.1:0-6243 GCF_042726645.1 Isoptericola sp. NPDC060257 | reverse complement strand
CCTCCTGCGAGGTGGCGGGGCGTCGTCGTGCCCGCGGGCGGTCAGCCCTTCGGCGTCGCCCGTCGCCGCGTCGTCGCGTCGTCGCACCCGCGGTGAGGAGCAGCAGCGCGAGCAGGCTCAGCGAGAGCAGATCCCCGGGCCCGTGCGGGGCAGGCTGCGAGCACGGCGGCCGGGGTCACCGCGGCGGTGACGTGCCACAGGGCGTGGTGACGGTCTCGTCGTCCGTATCGGGGCGGGGGAGCCGCCCCGATACCGTCAGCTGACGAACGACCCTGCTCGAATGACGGCGCGAACGTCGGGGGGTGGAACGGGCGTCTCAGGCGCTCGTCACCGTGAGGGCGACGTTGTGGCCGCCGAAGCCGAACGAGTTGTTGAGCGCGACGATGTCGCCGTCGGGCAGCTTCTCCGGGGTGGCCCGCACCAGCGGCACCTGGAGCTCGGGGTCCGGGTTGGCCACGTTGATCGTGGGCGGGGCGAGGCGCTCGTGCACCGCCTTGACGGTGAAGAGCGTCTCGAGCGCGCCGGCGCCGCCCAGCAGGTGGCCCGTCATGGACTTTGTGGCCGAGAGCCGCACGTGGTCGGCCTCGCCGCCCATGAGGGTGCGGATCGACGCGGTCTCCGTGAGGTCGCCGACCTTGGTCGACGTGGCGTGCGCGTTGACGTGCACGACGTCGCGGGCGGTGACGCCGGCGTCCTCGAGCGAACGGCGCATCGCGGAGACCTGCCCGGTGCCCTCGGGGTCCGGGGAGGTGATGTGGAAGGCGTCGGCGGAGAGCCCGACGCCGGCGATCTTCGCGTAGACGCGGGCCCCGCGGGCGGCCGCGTGCTCGGCGCTCTCCAGCACCACGATCGCGGCGCCCTCGCCGATGACGAAGCCGTCCCGGTCGACGTCGTACGGGCGGGAGGCGCCCTGCGGGTCGTCGTTGCGCAGCGACAGCGTGCGGGACGCGGCGAAGGCCGCGATCGGCATCGGGTGGATCGTCGCCTCGGTGCCGCCGCACACGACGACGTCGGCGCGGCCGGCGCGGATCATGTCGACGCCATAGCCGATCGCCTCGGCGCCCGACGCGCAGGCTGACACGAGGGCGTGGGCCCCGGCCTTCGCGCCGAACTCGAGCGACACGTAGGCCGCGGGGGAGTTGGGCATGAGCATCGGGACGGTCATCGGGAGCATGCGGCGGGCGCCGCGCTCCTGGAGCGTGTCCCAGCCGTCGAGCGTGGTCCAGATGCCGCCGATGCCGGACGAGACCACGGCGCCGAGCCGCTCGCCGTCGACCTCGGGGGCGCCGGCGTCCTGCCAGGCCTCGCGCGCGGCGACCATCGCGTACTGCGTGGACGGGTCCATGCGCTTGGTCTCGGGCCGGGACAGCACCTGGTCGGGGGTGACCTTGATGGTGGCGGCGAAGGTGACGGGGATCCCGTACTTCTCCGCCCAGTCGTTGTCGAGGGTGCGCGCGCCCGACTCTCCCGCGAGGGCGGCAGCCCAGGTGCTGGGGGCGTCGCCACCGAGCGGGGTGGTGGCGCCGAGGCCGGTGACGACGACGTCGCGCGAGGCGGGTGCGGCAGTCATGGGTGGGTCACTCCTGAGGTGAGAGCGGGTACGGGTGGTTCAGGTTGCCGGGCGGGCCGGGGTTCACCGGCCCGCCCGCGCGGCGGGGCGAGCGCCCCGCGGCGTCACGCGGCCTGCGCACCCTCGATGTACGAGACGGCGTCGCCGACCGTGGTGAGGTTCTTGACCTCGTCGTCGGGGATGCGGACGCCGAACTTGTCCTCGGCGTGGGTCACGATCGTCATCATCGACAGCGAGTCGATGTCGAGGTCGTCCGTGAACGACTTCTCCGACACGACCGCGTCCGTGGGCAGACCGGTCTCCTCGGCGACGATCTCGGCGAGGCCCTCGAGGATCTCCTGGGAGGTGTAAGCCATGGGGTGCGTCTCTCCTTGAAACGGGGTACCGGCCGTCCGGCACCGTGGGGTGTTGCGGTGCGATTGTCCCGCACCACGGGGGTCGGTCACGACCCCGGGCAGCCGATCGCGCGACCGTCGCGCGTCCGAGTGCCAGGGTCGCACCAGAGGCTAGGGCAGCACCACGACCTGGGCCGCGTAGACGAGGCCGGCGCCGAAGCCGATCTGCAGGGCCAGGTCGCCGGAGCGGGCCTGCCCCTCGGCGAGCAGCCGTTCCGTGGCGAGCGGGATCGAGGCGGCGGACGTGTTGCCGGTGTCGGCGATGTCACGCGCGACGACGACGCCGTCCGGCAGCCGGAGCTGCTTGACGAGCTGGTCGATGATGCGCATGTTCGCCTGGTGCGGCACGAAGACCTGGACGTCCTCGGGCTCGACGCCCGCTTCCGCCATCGCCTTCGCCGCGATCGGGGCCATCTGGAAGCTGGCCCACTTGAAGACGGTCGGGCCGTCCTGGCGCAGCGTGGGCCAGCCGGCCGTCGGCTCCGCCCGCAGGTCCGACCAGCCGCGCGTCTGCGAGATGGCCTGAGACTTCGCGCCGTCCGAGCCCCACACCGTCGGGCCGATGCCGGGGGTGTCCGACGGCCCGACGACGGCCGCGCCCGCGCCGTCGCCCAGCAGGAACGAGATGGAGCGGTCGGTCGGGTCGACGAAGTCGGACATCTTCTCGGCGCCGATCACCAGCACGTGCCGGGCGGCGCCCGACCGCACGAGGGCGTCCGCCTGGCCGATCCCGTAGGCGTACCCGGCGCAGGCGGCCGAGACGTCGTAGGCGGCGGCCGGGGTGGCACCGAGGCGCTCCGCCAGGACGGCGGCGCCCGCCGGCGTCTGGTGGAAGTACGTCACCGTGGACAGGATCACCACGTCGACGTCGGCGCCGGTGAGGCCGGCGGCGTCGAGCGCCTTGCGGGCGGCCGCCTCGGCCAGGTCGAGCACGTCGACGTCCGGGGCGGCGTACCGCCGCGTGACGATGCCGGTGCGCTGGCGGATCCACTCGTCGGAGGAGTCGATCGGGCCGGCGACGTCGTCGTTCGTCACGACGCGCTCGCCCCGCTCGCCGGCGACAGCCAGGATCCGCGAGAAGCGGACCGGCTCGGCCTGGCGGAGCGCGCGGCGCGCGCCGCTGGACCTGTCGGTCACGCGGACGCCTCCGTGCCGCCCACGACCGAGTGGCGCGCGATGAGGTCGCGCGCCGCCTCGACGTCGTCGGGGGACTTCACGGCGACGGACTCGACGCCCTTGAGCGCGCGCTTGGCCAGGCCCGTGAGGACGCCGCCCGGGGCGAGCTCGAGGATGCCGGTGACGCCGCGCTCCGCGAGAGTCGCCTGGCACAGGTCCCAGCGCACCGGGGCGGTGACCTGCGCGGCGAGGCGCGCGAGGACGTCCGTGGCGGTGCCGTGCCCGTGGGAGCCGGCCGCCAGGGTGTCGTAGGTGGCCCCGTCGGCGTCCGACAGCAGCGGGAGGCGCGGGTCGGTGGCGAGCCAGCCGGTCGCGACCTGCTCGAAGGCGACGCGGGCCGACTCCATGAACGGGGTGTGGAACGCGCCCGCGACCTGCAGCGGGATGACGCGTGCGCGGGTCGGCGGGTCGGCGGCCAGCGCGGTGAGGCGCTCCGGGTCGCCGGCGGCCACGACCTGGCCGCCGCCGTTGACGTTCGCGGGGAACAGGCCGGCCGCCTCGATCGCGGCCAGGACCTCGTCGGGGTTGCCGCCGACGACGGCGCTCATGCCGGACGGCGCGGCCGCGGCGGCCTCCGCCATCGCGCGGGCGCGGTGCGAGACCAGGCCGACGGCGCCGGCGTCGTCGAGCGCGCCCGCGACGGCCGCGGCGCTGAGCTCGCCGACCGAGTGGCCCGCGGTGACGTCCACGACCTCGGTCGTAGGACGTCCGTCGAGGATGGCGCGCAGGGCGAGGAGCGACGACGAGACGATCAGCGGCTGGGCCACGGCGGTGTCGCGGATCGTGTCCGCGTCCGACGTCGTCCCGTGCTGGGCGAGGTCGGTCCCGGCCGCGGCCGAGAAGGAGTCGAGCAGGTCGGCGGTGCCGGGCAGCTCCAGCCAGGGGCTGAGCATCCCGGGGGTCTGAGAGCCCTGTCCAGGGCAGACGACGGCGAGCACGTGCCCACGGTGTCACCTCGCGCGGGGGGTGCGTCGTCGCGACGCGCACGAACCTCGTGGAAAGCGATTGTGGGAATCCTCCAAGAGGTGGGACGCGCTCAGACGCCGCCCGGGTCCCCCTCGAGCTGGCCGAGGGCGAGGGCGATCTGGAGGACGAACGACTCGCGGGCGTCGAGCGGGTCCCAGCCGGTGATCTCGGAGACCTTCCGCAGCCGGTAGCGGACCGTGTTCGGGTGCACGTACAGGCGCCGTGCGGCGGCCTCGAGCGACCGGCCCGTGCCCAGGTACGCGGACAGGGTCTCGAGCACCGAGCCCGACGCCTCCTGCAGCGGGCGGTAGGCCTGGGCGACCAGGGTGCGACGTGCGGAGACGTCGCCGGTCAGCACGCGCTCCGGCAGGATCTCGTCGGCGAGGACCGGGCGCGGCGCCTGCGGCCACGCGGGTGCCGCGGCCAGCCCGGCGAGGGCGGCGGCCGCGGACGCCGCCGCGTCGGAGACGTCGGGCACGACGCCGCCGATCACCACGGGCCCGGGACCGAAGCGGTCCAGGAGGGACGTGGCGGCGGCGACCAGGTCGCCCTCGCCGCCCAGCACGAGCACCAGCCGGTCGCCGTGGATCCCGACCAGGGCGTCGCCGGCCGCGCGGCGGGCGAGCCGCCGGAGCTCGGCCGTGCGGACGTCGTCGAGCCGCGTCGTCGCCTCGCCCACCATCACGAGCGCCTGGCCGCGGCCGCTCCACCCGAGCGCCGACACGCGCGAGCGGAGCGAGCCGTCGCCGTCGCCGCGCACCAGCGCGTCCACGACCAGGGCCTCGAGGCGGGCGTCCCAGGCGCCGCGGACCTCGGCGGCACGGGCGTACACCTCCGCGGCCGAGAAGGCGATCTCGCGGGAGTACCGCAGCACCGCCTCGCGCAGCTCCCGCTCGTACCCGGGGGCGGCGATCTCGTCCGAGTGCTGCTCCACGACGTCGACCATGAGGCGGACGAGCTGCAGCGTGTGCTGCAGCGAGATGGAACGCGTGAGCTCGGGCGGCGCGGCGGCGAACATCTCGCCCACGCCGTGCGGGGTGGGAGTGGGCTCGGCGAACCAGCTCACGAAGGCGTTGATGCCCGACTGCGCGACCAGGGCCACGTACGACCGGTCCTCCGCCGGGAGCTGCCGGTACCAGTGCACCTCCTCGAGGCGGCGCATCGCGGTCGACGTGAGCAGCCCCATGCCCTCGCGCACGCGCTGCACGTTCTCGCCCCGGGAGACGGGTGCGCCGTCCGTGCCGTCCTCGGGGACGGCGGTCCCGTCGCTCGTGGAGGTCGGCGTGCCGGTGCTTGTCATGGGTCGAGGATACGGGCGTCGTTGTGGGGAGTGCACAAACGTCCGGGCGTCCGGAGCGGCCCCCGGCTTCGACGGGGGTCATTGGATAGTGTCGGTCCCATGGCCCTCATGCCCCGGCTCCGGCAGCTGCTGCGCCGGCCGTTCTCCGCCTCGACGGTGGCGGCGCGCCGGCCGTCGCCCGCGCAGGAGCACGGGGACACGGTGCCCGAGGACGCGCTGCGGGCCATCCTCACCGACGACCCGAACGACGCGCCCGCCTTCCGTGCGCTCGCGGAGATCGTGCGGCGGCGCGCGGCCGAGTCGCCGAACCCCGAGGACCCGCTCACGGCGCCGGCCGACGAGGCCGCCCAGCAGCGCGCCGCCGACCTCGCCGTGTGGTCGCTCGCGGAGGAGCTCGCCGGCCATCCGCGGGGGTGGCGGCCGCTGCTCGAGCTCGGCCGGCTGTCCGTCGCCGACGACCCGGAGGGTGCGGCCCGCCGCCTCGCCACCGCGGCCGAGCGCGACCCGGGCGGCGAGGCGCTCGCCGAGGGCCTGGCGATCCTGCGGGACGCCGGCATGCCGACCGAGGCGCTCGGTCTCGGCATCGGGCACTGGCGGGCCCGCGAGCACACCCCCGAGGTGGGGCGGCAGCTCGTGCTGGCCGCCCTCGAGGCGGGCCGCGTCGCGGAGGCGCGCCAGCACCTGGAGTCGCTCGCCCTGCACCCCGGCACCGAAGAGCTGCGGGCGGAGCTGGCCCGCGTCGTCGCCGCCCGCGACCAGGCCTCGCCGAGGTAGGCCCGCGGGAGGCCCGACCGCCGCCGGACGCGCAGAGGCCCCGAGCCGGACGGCTCGGGGCC
>NZ_JBHXAW010000261.1:0-6257 GCF_042726645.1 Isoptericola sp. NPDC060257 | reverse complement strand
CGACGACGGACAGGCCGCGCAGGCCGGAGCGAGGACGACTCGTGCGGCGGAGGCTCGGGCGGGGGGTGGTGCGGCGGGCGGTCGGGCGGCGCTCGACGGGGAGCAGCCGGGTGGCGAGGAAGTACGTCCTGCCGTGGCGGGCGTTGAGGGTGCGGCAGGTGCGGTAGGCGGCGCGCAGGGCGGGGTCGGTGATCTGGGCGGCGTCGAGTTCGCGGGCGCTCATGCTCCGCCTCCGGTGGTCGCGGCGGCGGTGGCGGTCGTCGTGACGACCGCCGTGGCGGTGGCCGCGACCAGGCCGACAAGAACGCCTTCCTCGAGCGCGTGGTGACGATCAACCGCGTCTCGAAGGTCGTCAAGGGCGGTCGTCGCTTCAGCTTCACCGCGCTGGTCGTGGTGGGCGACGGCGACGGCACCGTCGGTGTCGGCTACGGCAAGGCCAAGGAGGTGCCCGCGGCGATCGCCAAGGGTGTCGAGGAGGCGAAGAAGAACTTCTTCCGCGTCCCGCGCATCCAGGGCACCATCCCTCACCCCGTCCAGGGTGAGGAGGCCGCCGGCGTCGTGTTCCTGCGTCCGGCCTCGCCGGGTACCGGTGTGATCGCCGGTGGTCCGGTGCGCGCCGTGCTGGAGTGCGCCGGCATCCACGACGTGCTGAGCAAGTCGCTCGGCTCGTCCAACTCGATCAACATCGTGCACGCCACCGTCGCGGCCCTCAAGGGCCTCGAGGAGCCGGCTGCCGTGGCCGCCCGCCGTGGTCTGCCGCTCGAGGACGTGGCCCCGGCCGCGCTCCTGCGTGCGCAGGCCGCCGGGCTCGCCGAGAAGGCGGCCAAGGCTGACGAGAAGGTGGGTGCGTGATGCCTCGACTGAAGGTCACCCAGGTCAAGTCCGCCATCGGCGGCAAGCAGAACCAGCGTGACACGCTGCGGACCCTCGGCCTCAAGCGGATCGGCGACACCGCCGTGAAGGAGGACCGTCCGGAGATCCGTGGCATGGTCACCACGGTGGCGCACCTCGTCACCGTCGAGGAGGTCGAGTGATCATGGCGGACAACACCGAGAAGGCGGGTCAGCCGCTCAAGGTCCACCACCTGCGTCCGGCCCCCGGCGCCAAGACCGCCAAGACCCGCGTGGGTCGTGGTGAGGCGTCGAAGGGCAAGACGGCGGGTCGCGGTACCAAGGGTACGAAGGCTCGCTACCAGGTTCCCGCCGGCTTCGAGGGTGGGCAGATGCCTCTGCACATGCGCCTCCCGAAGCTGCGCGGGTTCAAGAACCCGTTCCGCGTCGAGTACCAGGTCGTCAACCTGGACAAGCTCGCCGCGCTGTACCCCGAGGGTGGCTCCGTCACCGTCGAGGGCCTCGTCGCCAAGGGCGCGGTCCGCAAGGGTCAGCCGGTGAAGGTGCTCGGCAACGGCGAGATCACCGTCAAGCTGGACGTCACGGTCGACCGCGTCTCCGGCTCCGCCAAGGACAAGATCCTGGCGGCCGGCGGCACGGTCTCCGAGGACTGACATCCGCAACAGGGCCGGCGGCGCACACGCGCTGCCGGCCCTGTGTGCTCCCGGCGTGCTCCGGCAGGCCAGCCCACCGCGACGGCGTGTGGTCTGGATCACTGGTCCGGGGCACGTAGAATCCGTCACGGTCCGCGCCACGCACCTGATCCGGGTGACGGCGAGGCCGGGGTCTCCTCGGTCGGACCTTGACCGAGTCGGCGTGACGGCGGCGTGGCCCACGGGCCGCGGTGTCGGGAGCTCGCGCCACACCTCGCCGGTCCCCGGCGACACGACAACCCGCCGCGGCGGGCCAGGAGGATAGGTGCTCAGCGCATTCGGCCGGGCTTTCCGGACACCGGACCTGCGGCGCAAGCTGCTGTTCACGATCGCGATCATGGCGCTCTTCCGGGTGGGGTCGCTCGTGCCCACACCCGGCGTCGACTACGGCAACGTGCAGCAGTGCGTCGCGGCCCTCGAGGGCAGCACCTCGCTGCTCGGTCTCGTCAACGTCTTCAGCGGCGGTGCCCTGCTGCAGCTGTCGATCTTCGCGCTCGGCATCATGCCGTACATCACCGCGAGCATCATCGTGCAGCTGCTGCGCGTGGTCATCCCTCGGTTCGAGGCCCTGCACAAGGAGGGCCAGTCGGGCCAGGCGAAGCTGACGCAGTACACGCGCTACCTGACGATCGCCCTCGCGATCCTGCAGTCGACGACGATCATCACGACCGCCCGCACCGGGATGCTCTTCCAGGGCTGCCCCGTCGACGTGATCACGGACGACAGCTTCGTGACGGCCACGCTGATGGTCATCACGATGACGGCCGGTACCGGCCTGGTCATGTGGCTCGGCGAGATGATCACCGAGCGCGGCGTCGGCAACGGCATGTCCCTGCTGATCTTCACGTCGATCGCCGCGAGCTTCCCGTCGGCCCTCTGGTCGATCGCCGGCGGCTCGAACGGCCCCCTGAACTTCATCGTGATGATCCTCGTCATCGTGCTCGTCGTCGGGCTGGTCGTGTTCGTCGAGCAGTCGCAGCGCCGCATCCCGGTGCAGTACGCGAAGCGCATGGTGGGACGCCGCATGTACGGCGGCACCAGCACCTACATCCCGATCAAGATCAACATGGCCGGTGTCATCCCGGTCATCTTCGCGGCGTCGATCCTCGCCATCCCCGGGTTGATCGCCCAGTTCGGCGAGCCGACCGCGGGCTGGGTGCTCTGGATCTCGGAGAACCTGGTCCAGCAGTCCGACCCGCTGTACATCGTGCTGTACGTGCTGATGGTCATCTTCTTCGCGTTCTTCTACACGTCGATCACGTTCAACCCGGACGAGGTCGCCGACAACATGAAGAAGTACGGCGGCTTCATCCCGGGCATCCGCGCCGGCCGGCCCACGGCCGAGTACCTCGACTACGTGATCACCCGCATCACCTCCGCGGGCTCGATCTACCTGGCGATCGTGGCGCTCATCCCCACGATCGTGCTCGTGGTGCTGGGAGTCACCACGAACATCCCGTTCGGCGGCACGTCGATCCTCATCATCGTGGGCGTCGGGCTCGAGACCGTGAAGCAGATCGACTCCCAGCTCCAGCAGCGTCATTACGAAGGGTTCCTCCGTTGACCGAGACGAACGAAGGCGGCCCCGCCGCTGCCACGCCGACCACCCGCCGCGAGCTCCACGGTGCCCCCAGCGCCGAGGCGCGGGTGACGCGCCTGGTGATCATGGGGCCGCAGGGGGCGGGCAAGGGCACGCAGGCCGCGCGCCTCGCCGAGCTGTTCAGCATCCCCGCCATCTCGACGGGCGACATCTTCCGCGCCAACATCAAGGGCGGCACGGAGCTCGGCAGGCTCGCGCAGGAGTACAGCGCCAAGGGCGAGCTCGTGCCCGACGAGGTCACCGACCAGATGGTGCGCTCGCGCCTCGGCGAGGACGACGTCAAGGCCGGGTTCCTGCTCGACGGCTACCCGCGCAACGCGCACCAGGTCGAGGCCCTCGACGGCATCCTGGCCGACCTCGGCTGGGAGCTGGACGGCGTCATCGAGCTCACCGCCGCGCGGGACGAGCTCCTGTCGCGGATCGCCAAGCGCGCCGAGATCGAGGGCCGCGAGGACGACACCCCGGAGGCGATCGCGCGCCGGCTCGACATCTACGACGAGCAGACCGCGCCGCTGACCGCCGCGTACTCCGAGCGGGGCATCCTCGCGAAGGTGGACGGCATCGGCGACGTCTCCGAGGTCACCGAGCGCATCGTCCAGGCGCTGGCCGCCGAGCTCGGCTGAGGCCCGCGACGCCATGATCTTCGGTTCGCGCGAGCGCATCGAGCTCAAGACGCCGGACCAGGTGCGCGTCATGCGGCGCGCCGGCCTGGTCGTCGCGTCGGCGCTCGACGCGGTGCGTTCCGCGGCCCGCCCGGGCCTGACGACGGCGGACCTCGACGCGGTCGCGGCGCGGGTCATCGCGGAGGCGGGGGCGACGCCGTCGTTCCTCGGCTACGAGGGCTACCCCGCGACGATCTGCGTCTCCGTCTCCGAGGAGGTCATCCACGGCATCCCCGGCACCCGCGTGCTCGAGGTCGGTGACGTCGTGTCGATCGACTGCGGCGCGATCGTGGACGGCTGGCACGGCGACTCCGCGATCAGCGTCGTGCTGGGCCCGGACGGCGCCCTGGACGTCGAGGGCACGACGGCGGTCGACGGCGTCGACGCGGCGGACCTCGACCTCGTCCGCGCCACGCGGACGGCCATGTGGGCGGGAATCGCGGCGCTGGCGGGCGGCAAGCGGCTCGGCGACGTCGGGACGGCGGTCGAGGCCGCCGTCGAGCTCGCCGGGGGCGTCTCCGGCGTCGAGTACGGGATCGTCGAGGACTACGTCGGTCACGGCATCGGCACGGCGATGCACCAGCCGCCCGACGTCGTGAACTTCCGCACCTCGGACCGCGGTCCTCGGCTCCGGCCCGGCATGTGCCTCGCCGTCGAGCCGATGGTCACGCGGGGGAGCGGGGCGACCCGGGTCCTCGCGGACGACTGGACGGTCGTGACGCAGGACGGCTCCCGCGCCGCGCACTGGGAGCACAGCGTCGCCCTGCTCGAGGACGGCATCAGCGTGCTGACGGCCGCCGACGGCGGGCGTGCGGGGCTCGCCCCGTTCGAGGTCGTGCCCGTGCCCCTCGACGTGTGACCGACGAAAGCGTGTGACCGACGACCGTCCACCCCACGTTCGCAGCTGCTGGAACCATGGAGTACGATGGTCTGTCGGGTGTAGTCCGTTCGGCAGTTCCTCGAGATGCAGGCGCGAGTTGGTGGCGCTGCAGACCAGCACCGGCTCGACGTCACGTCGGCCGGTCGGGACGAGGGTGAGCAGGCGGCACGCACGACATCCGGACCTCCGTCACGTTGCTGACGGGCGCCCGGGGACAGACGAGAGTTAGCGGAGGACATGGCAAAGAAGGACGGCGTCATCGAGATCGAGGGCAGCGTGGTCGAGGCCCTGCCGAACGCGATGTTCCGTGTGGAGCTGGCGAACGGCCACAAGGTCCTCGCGCACATCTCGGGCAAGATGCGTCAGCACTACATCCGGATCCTCCCGGAGGACCGTGTCGTGGTCGAGCTCAGCCCGTACGACCTGTCCCGCGGTCGGATCGTCTACCGCTACAAGTAACCACCACCCCATCGAGCGCCGTCGTGGCGCCGGCACCCGCCGGCGTGCGTACGGCGGCGGAGGAACCACTGATGAAGGTCAAGCCGAGCGTCAAGAAGATCTGCGACAAGTGCAAGGTGATCCGCCGGCACGGTCGCGTCATGGTGATCTGCGAGAACCTGCGCCACAAGCAGCGCCAGGGCTGATCGCAGCCACCTGCTGACGGCACGCGCTCGCCGTCGGACACAGCGCACCACCACGAACCTCGACACCGCTCTCTCGGAGCGGGCTCCTCACGGGGCAGGTCGGGGGGAACCTCCGGTCCAGGGGCCGGGGCCCGCGGTCTTCGCGGGAGGGCGGTGCGGCAGACCTCTGGAAGAAGTACAGGAGCCGGAAGGCACATGGCACGTCTGATCGGCGTCGACCTCCCCCGCGAGAAGCGGCTCGAGGTTGCGCTCACCTACATCTACGGCGTCGGCCGTACCCGCGCCCAGCAGACGCTGGCCGCGACCGGGATCAACCCGGACCTGCGGGTCAAGGACCTCGGCGACGACCAGCTCGTCGCGCTCCGCGACTACCTGGAGGGCAACTTCCAGCTCGAGGGCGACCTGCGCCGCGAGGTCGCCGCCGACATCCGCCGCAAGGTCGAGATCGGCACCTACCAGGGCCTGCGTCACCGCCGCGGCCTCCCGGTGCGCGGTCAGCGCACCAAGACCAACGCGCGTACCCGCAAGGGTCCGAAGCGCACCGTGGCGGGCAAGAAGAAGGCCCGCTGATAGCAGTCCGTGGTGCGGTCGGCTCCCTGAGCTGAACCGCCCCGGTCCGATCAGACCAGGAGATCAGAGAACACATGCCTCCCAAGACTCGTGCCACGGCCGCGCGCAAGCCGCGCCGCAAGGACAAGAAGAACGTCCCGCTCGGCCAGGCGCACATCAAGAGCACCTTCAACAACACGATCGTCTCGATCACCGACCCGTCGGGCGCCGTGATCTCGTGGGCGTCCGCCGGCCACGTCGGCTTCAAGGGCTCCCGCAAGTCCACGCCGTACGCCGCGCAGCTCGCCGCCGAGTCGGCCGCCCGCCGCGCCCAGGAGCACGGTGTCAAGAAGGTCGACGTCTTCGTCAAGGGCCCGGG
>NZ_JBHXAW010000260.1:0-6304 GCF_042726645.1 Isoptericola sp. NPDC060257 | reverse complement strand
GATGTTCCCGTGAGGTAACCGTGGCCTGACGGCCGCGACACGGCGGCTTCCTAGCGTCAGCGCCATGAACGAGACGCAGGGCACGCCCCCCAGCACCCGGCCGGACCCGCGGCACGTCGTCGTCGTGGGCGGCGGCATGGTCGCGCAGCGCTTCGTCGAGGCGCTGCGGGCGCGCGACGACGCCGGCGCCTGGCGCGTGACCGTCTTCGCGGAGGAGCCGCGCAAGCCGTACGACCGGGTCGGGCTCACGCGCTACTTCGAGGTGCGCGACGCCGAGGAGCTCACGCTCGGCGACCCGGCGCTGTGGGACGACCCGTTGGTCGACCTGCACCGGGACTGCGCCGTCGCGTCGATCGACCGCGCCGCGCGGACGGTCACCGACCGCCTCGGCCGCGTGCACGCCTACGACGAGCTGGTGCTCGCGACCGGGTCGAGCGCCGCGATGCCGCCCATCGACGGCAACGACCTGCCCGGCGTCTTCGTGTACCGCACGATCGACGACGTCGCGGCGCTGCGCGGCTGGGTCGAGTCCAAGCGCGAGGCGGGGCGCGTCGAGACGCGGGGCGGCGTGGTCGAGCGGCCGGTGCGCGGCGCGGTCGTCGGGGGCGGACTGCTGGGGCTGGAGGCCGCGGGCGCGCTCAAGGCGCTCGGCGCGCAGGCCACGGTGATCCAGTTCGGCACGCACCTCATGGACGTGCAGATCGACCTGGGCGGCGGGCACGCGCTCAAGCGGCTCATCAACGACAAGGGCATCTCGGTGCGTACCGACACCGCGACCAAGGCGATCCGCCCGCACCGCCGCACCGGGCACGTGGGCCGCATGGACTTCGCCGACGGCGGCCGGCTGGACGTGGACGTCGTCGTGATGGCCACGGGCGTGCGGCCCCGCGACGAGCTGGCCCGCGCGGCCGGCCTGGAGGTCGGCGAGCGCGGCGGTGCCGTCGTCGACCTCACCTGCCGCACGGCCGACGCGCACGTCTGGGCGATCGGCGAGGTCGCCTGCATCGAGGGCCGCTGCCTCGGCCTGGTGGCGCCCGGCAACACGATGGCGGAGGTCGTGGCCGACCGGCTGCTCGGCGGCGAGGCCACGTTCCCCGGCGCGGACACGGCGACCAAGCTCAAGCTCTCGGGCGTCGACGTCGCGAGCTTCGGCGACGCGCACGGCCGCACCGAGAAGTCGGTCGAGATCGTGTGGGCCGACCCGCTGCGCGGCGTCTACAGCAAGCTCGTCATGGCCGACGACGCGCGGACCCTGCTGGGCGGCGTCTTCGTCGGCGACGCCCGTCCGTACGCGTCGCTGCGCCCGATGCTCGGCGCGGAGCTGCCGGGCGACCCGTCGGCGTTCCTGCTGCCCGAGGGCGCGGGCGGCGCGCCCTCGCTCGAGCTGCCCGACGACGCGAACGTCTGCTCGTGCAACAACGTCTCGGCGGGCACGATCCGCGGCGCGGTGACGGAGCACGACTGCACCGACGTCGCCGGCGTCAAGGCGTGCACCCGCGCCGGCACCACGTGCGGCGCCTGCCTGCCGCTGGTCACCAAGCTGACGAAGACGGAGCTGGCCAGGGCCGGCGTCGAGGTGAGCAACGCGCTGTGCGAGCACTTCGAGCTCTCCCGCGCCCAGCTCTTCGACGCCGTGCGCGTGGCCGACCTGCACACGTTCAGCGAGATCATCGCCAGGTTCGGGCGGGTGCCCGACGGCGCGAGCGACGCCGGCCGCGGCTGCGACATCTGCAAGCCCACGGTCGCCTCGATCCTGGCCAGCCTCGGGAACGGGCACATCCTCGCGGGCGAGCAGGCCACCCTGCAGGACACCAACGACCACATGCTCGCCAACATGCAGAAGGACGGCACGTACTCGGTCGTCCCGCGCATGCCGGGTGGCGAGGTGACGCCCGAGGGGCTGATCGTCGTCGGGCAGGTCGCGAAGGACTTCGGCCTCTACACGAAGATCACCGGCGGCCAGCGGATCGACATGTTCGGCGCCCGCGTCGAGCAGCTCCCGGAGATCTGGCGGCGGCTCGTGGACGCCGGCTTCGAGTCCGGGCACGCGTACGGCAAGTCGCTGCGCACCGTGAAGTCGTGCGTCGGGTCCACCTGGTGCCGGTACGGCGTGCAGGACTCGGTGGGCATGGCCGTCGAGCTCGAGCTGCGGTACCGCGGGCTGCGCTCGCCGCACAAGCTCAAGCTCGGCGTCTCCGGCTGCGCCCGCGAGTGCGCGGAGGCCCGCGGCAAGGACGTCGGGGTCATCGCCACCGACCAGGGGTGGAACGTCTACGTGGGCGGCAACGGCGGCCAGACGCCGAGGCACGCGCGGCTCCTCGCCGAGAATCTCTCGTCCGCCGAGCTGCTGCGCACCGTCGACCGCTTCCTCATGCTGTACATCCGCACCGCCGACCGGCTGCAGCGCACCGCGCCGTGGGTGGAGGAGTACGAGGGCGGGCTCGAGGCGATCCGCCAGGTGGTGATCGAGGACTCCCTCGGCATCGGCGCGGACCTCGATGCCGCGATGGCGCAGCACGTCGAGGGGTACGAGGACGAGTGGAAGGCCGTGCTCGACGACCCGGAGAAGCTGGCCCGGTTCGGCTCCTTCGTCAACGCCCCGACCACGCCCGACCCGGCGCTCGCGTACGTGCCCGAGCGCGGGCAGAAGCGCCCGGCCACCGCGGACGAGGTCGCCTCCGGCGCCGACGGCCCTGTCGACCCCGACCTCGTCTCCGCCCTCACCAGCCCCGTCCTCGTCGCCGGCCCCACCCTGGAGGTGCGCGCATGACCGCCCTGACTCCGAGCACCACCGCCACGACCCTCGTGGACGGCCCCGGCTGGACCGCCGTCTGCCCGCTGGGCGCGCTGGTCCCCGAGCGCGGCGCCGCCGCCCTGGTGACCGGCTCGGACGGCGAGGAGCTGCAGGTGGCGCTGTTCCGCCTGCTGGACGGCACGGTCTGCGCCGTGCAGCAGCTGGACCCGTACTCGGGCGCGAACGTCATGTCGCGCGGCATCGTCGGCACCCGCGGCGGCACGCCCACGGTGGCGTCCCCGGTGTACAAGCAGGTCTTCGAGCTGCACACGGGCCGCTGCCTCGACGCGGCGGGCAAGGAGCCGCGCGCGGGGCTGGCGGGGGACCTCGCGTCGTTCCCGGTCGTCGTGTCCGACGGCGTCGTGCACGTGGGGATCGGATGACGACGCCCGGCGCGACCCTCGGCCGCGTCACCCTGGTCGGCGCCGGTCCGGGCGCCGCGGACCTGCTCACGTACCGCGCGTGGCGCGCGCTGACCACGGCCGACGTCGTCGTCACCGACCGGCTGGTGCCGCGCGAGGTGCTCGACGACCTGGACCCCGGCGTCGAGGTCGTCGACGTCGGCAAGACGCCGGGCCGGCACACGCTGCCGCAGGAGGAGATCGACGCGCTGATCGTGGCGCGCGCGCTGGCCGGCCAGCGCGTGGTGCGCCTCAAGGGCGGCGACCCGTTCGTCTTCGGCCGCGGCGGCGAGGAGGTCGCGGCCTGCCGGGCCGCCGGGGTGCCGGTCGAGGTGGTGCCCGGGGTCTCGTCCGCGCTCGCCGCGCCCGCGCTGGCCGGGGTGCCGTTGACGCACCGCGGCACGACGACGGCGTTCCACGTCGTCACGGGCCACACCCGCGACGGCGCGGCGGGCGGCGACGTGCTCGACGACGTCTCCGTCGCGTGCGTGACCTCGCGGGCGGCGACGCTGGTCGTGCTCATGGGCGTGGCCGCGCTGCCCGGGATCGTCGCCCGCCTGCTGGACGCGGGCGCCGCGCCGGGGACGCCCGTCGCTATCGTGGAACGAGGTTCGCTGCCCGACCAGCGGGTCACGCGCGTCGCCCTCGACCTGGCCGCCAAGCGTGCCGAGGAGGTCGGGGTCCGCGCGCCGGCCGTGGTCGTGATCGGCGACGTGGCCCACGAGGAGCTGCTGGAGGTCGCGCGTGACGCAGGAGGAGCCGCAGGGCAGGTCGGTGGCTGATACCGCGCCGGGCCCACGGCCGGCGCTGGGGCAGGTGATGGCGGGCTGCACGGTGCTGGTCACGGCCGACCGCCGCTCGGGCGAGCTGGCCGCCGCCCTGGAGCGCCGCGGCGCCGCCGTCCGGCACGCTCCGGCGCTCAGCATGATCCCGCACGTGGACGACGACGCCCTGATCGCGGCGACGCGCGCCCTCGTCGCCGACCCGCCGGACGTCGTCGTCGCGACCACCGGCGTCGGGTTCCGCGCGTGGATCGAGGCCGCCGACGCGCACGGGCTCGCCGACGACCTGCTCGCCGTCCTGGGCCGGTCGCGGATCGTCGCGCGCGGTCCCAAGGCGCGCGGCGCCATCCAGGCCGCGGGGCTGCAGGCCGACTGGGTCGCGGAGTCCGAGACGTCCGCCGAGGTCGCCGAGGTGCTGCTCAGCGAGGGCGTGAGCGGGCTGCACGTCGCCATCCAGCACCACGGTGCGGGCGCCGACGGGCTGGACGTCGTGTTCGAGAAGGCGGGCGCCCGGGTGTCCGCGCTGGTCGTGTACCGGTGGGGGCCGCCGCCCGACCCGGCCGCCGTCGAGGCCTCCGTGCGCGCCGCCGCGGCGGGCGAGATCGACGCGGTCGCCTTCACGTCCGCGCCCGGCGCCGAGGCGTGGCTGCGCGCCGTCGAGACCCAGGGCCTGCGCGACGCGGTCGTGGCGCGGTTCGTCGACGGGTCGATGGTCGCCGCCGCCGTCGGGCCCGTCACCGCGCGCCCGCTGGAGTCGCGCGGCATCCCGACCCTGCAGCCCGAGCGCGGCCGGCTCGGCGCGCTCGTGCGGTCGATCGTCGGGCACTACGAGCACCTGGAGTCGGTGGCCCTCGCCACCGTCGCCGGGCCGCTCGTCATCCGGGCGCGCGTCGCCGTCCTGGACCAGCAGGTGCTGCCCCTGTCGCCGACCGGCGTCGAGGTGCTGCGGCTGCTCGCCTCCGCCGGCGGCGACGTCGTGCCGCGCGAGCGCGTGCTCGACGTGCTGCCCGGCAGCTCCCGCGACCCGCACGCCGTCGAGGTCGCCGTCGCCCGCCTGCGCGACGCCACCGGTCGCCGCGAGCTGGTCAAGACGGTGGTCAAGCGTGGCTACCGGCTCGAGCTGGCGCACGACGAGGCGCTCTGAGGGTCAGGCCGGGTAGACGTCGACCTCCGCGGCCTTGACCGTCAGCCACACCCGCGCGCCGGGCACGAGGGCGAGCTCGGCGGCGGACTGGGGCGTGACGTCGGCGGCGAGGCGGTCGGTGCGCACGCGCACCAGGTCGCCGCGCGGCTCGAGGGACCGCACCGTGGCGCGGAACGCGTTGCGCGGGGAGCCGTGCCGCTCGTCGAGGTACACGGCGACGGCGGCGGGTCGGAAGACGGCGGTCGTCGGCGTCCCCGCGGCGATCCCGTCGGCCGGGGTGCGGCCGTGCACCACCTCGCCCGCGGCGGTGCGCACGCCGTCGCCGGTCCACGACCCGGCCAGGAGGTTGAGCCCGGCGATCTTCGCCGCGAACGCGCTGCGCGGCCGGCTCAGGACCTGGGCGGTCGGGCCGTGCTCGACGACGCGCCCGCCCTCGACCACGGCCACCTCGTCGGCGAGCAGCAGCGCGTCGAGGACGTCGTGGGTGGTGATCACCGCCGTCTGCCCCTCGAGCAGGTGGCGGAGGGTCTGGCGCAGCTCGGGCGTGACGTCGACGTCGAGCGCGGCCATGGGCTCGTCGAGCAGCAGCAGCCGCGGTTCGGCCGCGAGCGCCCGCGCGACGGCGACGCGCTGCGCCTGCCCGCCCGACAGGGTCGAGGGCGCGCGGTCCGCCAGGTGCGCGAGCCCGACCTGCTCGAGCCGCCGGCCTGCCGCCGCATCGGCCGCGCGCCGTCGGGCGCCCTGGGACCGCGGCCCGAACGCCACGTTCTGCCGCACGGACAGGTGCGGGAAGAGCAGCGGCTCCTGCGCGAGCAGCGCGACGTGCCGGTCGTGCGGCGCCACCCAGGTGCGGACGCGGCCGCCGGCGGCGCGCACGAGAGGGCGGCCGTCGAGCACGATCTCGCCGTCGTGCGGGCGCAGCGTGCCCGCCGTGAGGCCGAGCGCCGTCGACTTGCCCGCCCCGTTGGGGCCGAGCAGGGCGAGGGTGCGGCCCTCGGGGACGTCGAGCTCGACGTCGAAGCCGCGGGCGGGCAGCGTGGCGGCGAACGTCAGCGTCACAGCAGGCTCCGGTCCCGCCGCGTGGCGGCGATGACGAGGACGGCGACGACGACGAGCAGGAGGGACAGCGCGACGGCGGCGTCGGGGTCGGTCTCGCGCTGCAGGTAGATCTCCAGCGGCAGGG
>NZ_JBHXAW010000259.1:0-6313 GCF_042726645.1 Isoptericola sp. NPDC060257 | reverse complement strand
ACTGCCCTCGCGAGGGGGTGGGAGAGTAGGACGCCGCCGGACACCCATTCACGAAAGGCCCACCCCACCCCGGGGTGGGCCTTTCGCATACCCGGACACTGGTGGATGTCCGGACGAGCCCTTCGTGCACTGATGCCCGGGGAGCCACCCGCGCAGTTCGTGCCCACGTCGATGATGGCGGCCTGCCCAGCGCCTCACACCACCGGAGCTCGGCGTCGGGTGGTGCCGGCGCACAGCGGGCGCGAGCACCTGGGCTGCCCGAGGCCCGTCTCGTATCCTGGTCGGACGCACGACGATGTGTGGTCGATGACGACCGGCGAACACAGGCGACGAGGGTCACGCTGAATGCGCCCACGGGGTTCGACCGACACGGTTCCCGCCGCATGGGCCGGTCGACACGGTGCGGCGCCGGGCGGAGGCACACGGGGGGTCGGATGCGCGGGACGAGGCGCGCGGCCGTCGGGCGGGGGCGACACTACGGTCCTGCGCGGTCCTGCGGGAGGGCGTTCGCAAGGTCTTCACGTGCCCGCCGGCGGGGTGGACGCGGCTCCCTGACCAGGGGAGATGACGGTGTCCAAGGGGGTCACCCGGGGGGCGAGCGGCACGCACCGGCCACTGAGCGCGGACTCACTTGACATGCCACCGGCACGAGAGTCAGACTTCACTGAATGGAAACCCACTTCCGGTGGGTGGAATCGCCCGAAGGAGGATCGCTCGATGACGAGTGCAGGTCTCGAGGCATTCAACGCGGCGGACATCGACGCCGCACGCGCTCAGGTGCTCTCGTGCGCGGCCGTGACCCGGTGGGCCGACGCGGTGGTCGCCGGCCGCCCGTACGCGGACACCGCGGCCGCACTCGCGACGGCGCGCGCCGTGGCGGACCCGTGGAGCGAGGAGGAGATCGACTCCGCGCTCGCCCGTCATCCGCGCATCGGTGAGCGTGCCTCCGGGGAGGACGCGGACGCGGCGCACTCGCGCCGGGAGCAGGCCGGGCTCGGCGACCTGAGCGGTTCGGTGGAGGAGCGTCTGCGCGCGGGCAACCGTTCCTACGAGGAGCGGTTCGGTCACGTCTTCCTCATCCGGGCCGCGGGCCGCACCGCCGACGAGATCCTCGCCTCGCTCGAGGAGCGCCTGGGGAACGATCCCGCCACCGAGCGACGCATCGCCGGCCAGCAGCTGCGGGAGATCGCCGTGCTGCGGCTGGAAGGAGAGCTCTCATGACCTCGCACATCACCACCCACGTGCTCGACGCGGTGTCCGGCCTGCCGGCCGCCGGGGTGGCCGTCTCCCTGTGGAGCGTCGGCGCGGACAGCGCCGCGCGGCTCGCGGACGCCACGACCGACGCCGACGGCCGGGTCAAGGACCTCGGCCCGGAGTCTCTCGAGCCCGGCACCTACCGCGTGACCTTCGCGACCGGCGACTACTTCGCCGCGCAGGGGGTCGCGACGTTCTACCCGTCGATCACCATCGACTTCACGGTCGAGGCCGGGCGCGACCACTACCACGTGCCCTGCCTGCTCAGCCCGTTCGCGTACTCGACGTACCGCGGGAGCTGACGGGCCGCCAGGCCCGCATCACCGGCCGCGGCAGAGGCGCCGCGGCCTGCGTCATCGTCATCGGAGACGTATGGGGGCCGCCCTCGGGGCGGTCCCGCGACAACGCAACAACAGATGAAGGAGTCAGCAATGACCGCCACCGCCACCGACGCCCAGGCCGCCACGGGCACGATCGTGCTGGGCGACAACCAGTACGGCAAGGCCGAGGTCCGCGTCATGAAGGTCGACCGTGACCAGGCGCGCCACCGGATCACCGAGCTCTCGGTGACCTCGCAGCTCCGCGGTGACTTCTCCGCCGCGCACATCGACGGCGACCAGGGCCGCGTGGTCCCCACGGACACGCAGAAGAACACGGTGTTCGCGCTCGCCAAGGACGGCATCCCCTCGCCGGAGGAGTTCGCCCTCCGCCTGGGCGAGCACTTCGTCTCGAGCTTCGACTGGATCGAGGGCGGCCGCTGGGAGGCCAAGGAGTACACCTGGGAGCACATCCCCTCCTCGCTCACCACGCACGTGACCGACGGCGAGCACGACCACGCGTTCGTCAAGGGCGGCACCGAGACCCGCACGACCGTCGTCCAGCGCGACGGCGACGAGGTCTTCGTCGTCTCCGGCCTCGAGGACCTCAAGGTGCTCAAGTCCACGGGCTCCGAGTTCCACGGCTTCCCGAAGGACCGCTACACCACCCTGCAGGAGACCACCGACCGCATCCTCGCGACGTCGGTGACCGCCCGCTGGCGCTACACGTCGCTGGACATCGACTTCAACGCCGTCTACGACGACGTGCGTCGCATCCTGCTCGAGACGTTCGCCGACGTGCACTCGCTCGCGCTGCAGCAGACCCTCTACCAGATGGGCAAGCGGGTGCTCGAGGCGCACCCGGAGATCGGCGAGATCAAGTTCTCGATGCCGAACCTGCACCACTTCGTCGTGGACTTCGAGCCCTTCGGCCTGGAGAACCCGAACGAGGTCTTCTACGTCGCCGACCGCCCGTACGGGAAGATCGAGGCGGAGGTGAAGCGGGAGGGCGCCGACCAGGAGCCCCGCGCGTGGGCCACCGTCACGGGGTTCTGCTGATCCAGGTCCTCTGATCAGCGAGGCACCGTGCAGTCGGTTCGAAGGAGCATCGAGATGAGCACGACGACCATCGACGCGGCGGCCGCGACCGGCACGCCGCAGGGCGGTCGACCGGAGGACGAGCGCTACCCGCTCGGCAAGACCTTCCTCTACGGCCTGCAGCACATCATGACGATGTACGGCGGCGTGATCGCGCCGCCGATCATCGTCGGGCAGGCGGCGGGGCTGACGGGCGCGGAGATCGGCGTCCTCGTGTCGGCCGCGCTGCTCGTGAGCGGACTGGCCACCGCGCTCCAGACGCTCGGCATCCGCTTCTTCGGGTCGCAGCTCCCGCTCGTCCAGGGCATCTCGTTCGCCACCGTGTCCACCATGGTCGCGGTGGCGAGCGGGGACGGCGGGCTCCCCGCCGTCTTCGGCGCCATCATCGTGGCCGCCGTGATCGGCCTGGCGATCAGCCCGTTCTTCGCGCAGGTCGTGCGGTTCTTCCCGCCGGTCGTGACGGGCACGATCATCACGATCATCGGCATCTCGCTGCTGCCCACGGCGGCCGGCTGGATGATGGGCGGCGACGAGGCGGCGGCCGACTGGGGCTCGGTGCCCAACATCGCGCTGGCCCTCGGCACGCTGGTCGTGGTGCTCGCGCTCAGCCGGTTCCTGCAGGGCACGATCTCCCGACTGTCCATCCTCTTCGGCATCATCCTCGGGACCGTGGCGGCCGTGCCGTTCGGGCTCGCGGACTTCTCGGGGGTGGGCGAGGGGTCGCCGTTCGCGCTGCCGACGCCGTTCGCCTTCGGGGCCCCGGTCTTCGAGATCGGCGCGATCATCTCGATGACGATCGTCATCCTCGTCATCATGACGGAGACGACCGCCGACCTCATCGCCATCGGCGAGGTGCTCGACACCAAGGTCGACGCGAAGCGGGTGGGAGACGGCCTGCGGGCCGACATGGCCGCGACGCTGGTCGCGCCGTTCCTCAACTCGTTCCCGGCCTCGGCGTTCGCGCAGAACGTCGGCCTGGTCGCGATCACCGGCATCCGTTCGCGGTTCGCCGTGGCGGCGGGCGGCGGCGTCCTGTTCGTGCTGGGACTGTTCCCGGTGCTGGGACAGGTGGTCGCGGCGATCCCGTCGCCCGTGCTGGGCGGCGCCGGCATCGTCCTGTTCGGCTCGGTGGCCGTGTCCGGTATCCGCACGCTGTCGCGCGTCGAGTACGAGGGCAACCTCAACCTCACGCTCGTCGCGGTCGCGCTGGGCTTCGGCATCATCCCGATCGCCGTCCCGGACTTCTACGACCAGTTCCCGACCTGGGTGGGCATGATCTTCCACTCCGGGATCGCGGCCGCGGCCGTCGTCGCCGTGCTGCTCAACCTCGTGTTCAACGAGATCCGCTGGGGCCGGCGCAGCAAGGACCCGTCGGTGTTCACCGCGGGCTCCTCGGCGCGACTGGTCGTGACGGAGGAGCAGGAGCAGCGCCGGGCCGAGTACTTCGCGCGGCTGGACGCCGAGCGTCAGGAGGAGCGTCGCCGCGCCCGCCTCAACGCGGACGTGCGGGCGCGGGTGCGCCACGGTCACGGCCGCCGGTCGGGCTGCGTGTCGGCCATCGACCTGGACGCGGACGGCGTGCCGGACGTGCTCCAGATCCGCGAGGGCGCGCGCGACGCGGTCGCGGGCCGACGTCCCGGCGCCCGCGCGGCGGCGGACGACACCCGTCCGCAGCTGGTGCACGCGGGCGCCGCCGAGCCGGGGGACGGGTGACCATGATGCCCGCCCCGGCACGACGCAGGGCGCGAGGCGGGATCCCCGCCTCGCGCCCCGCGTCGGGTCGCCGCGTGCCGTCAGGCCGCGGAGAGCAGCTCCTTCGAGATGGTGTCGGCCATCTCGTGCAGCAGGGGGAGCGCGGCCTCGCCGAACTCGTAGGTCACGCGGGCAGCGGGCCCGGAGACCGAGAGCGCGGTCGGGGTGGGAGCGCCCTTCACCGGGACGGCGAAGCACCGCACGCCGATCTCCTGCTCGCCGTCGTCGACGGCGTAGCCCTGCTCGCGGATCGTGCCGATCTCCTTGAGGAGGTCGTCGACGTCCGTGATGGACAGGTCGGTGGCGGGCGGCATCCCGACGCGACCGACGATGTCGCGGATCGTCTGGTCCGGCAGCTCGGCGAGCACCATCTTGCCGACGCCGGTGCAGTGCGTGTAGACGCGCCGTCCCACCTCGGTGAACATCCGCATCGAGTAGGACGACGAGGCCTGGGCGACGTACACCACCATGTCGCGGTCGATCATCGCGAGGTTGGCGCTCTCGCCGAGCTCGCGGGCGAGCCGCTCCAGGTGGGGGCGGGCGCCGGCGCCGAGCTGGCGGCCGGCGCTCTCGCCGAGCCGGATGAGGCGCGGCCCCAGGGTGTACCGGCGGTTCGGGAGCTGGCGGGCGTAGCCGCGGCCGACGAGCGTCCGCATGAGCCGGTGGATCGTGGGGAGCGGGAGGCCGGCGGCGGCCGCCAGCTCGCTGAGCGCGGCGTCGCCGCCGAGGTCGGTCATGATCTCGAGCAGGTCGATCGCCCGGTCCACCGACTGGACTCCGGTGCCGTTCGCCATGGGTCGTGTCCCCCTTTGCCAAGCCTCACGAACCGGTCCCGGTTCTAGAAACCATCCTTCCACATCTCGAAACTTCATGTCATCAGCACGTCGAAAGGAAACCCAGGCCATGGCGATGCCCAGCCCCAGCTACACGATCACCCTCCGCGTCGAGGCCCCGGCCTCGCAGCGCGCGACGAGCGAGATCGTCCACGAGATCGCCACGGCCGGCGGCTCGGTCATGGGCGTCGACATCGCCCAGTCGCACGCCGACACGATCGTCGTCGACGTCACCTGCGACACGGTCGACGCCGAGCACGGCGAGCGGATCGTCGCGGCGCTCGACGCCCTCGACGGCGTGCGCGTGCTGAAGATGTCGGACTCGACGTTCCTCATGCACCTCGGCGGCAAGATCTCCGTCACGCCCAAGGTGCCGCTCAAGACGCGCCGCGACCTCTCGCGCGCCTACACGCCGGGCGTCGCCCGCGTCTGCCTCGCGATCGCCGACCGCCCCGAGGACGCGCGCCGCCTCACCATCAAGCGCAACACCGTCGCGGTGGTCACCGACGGCACCGCCGTCCTCGGCCTCGGCGACATCGGCCCCGAGGCCGCCATGCCGGTCATGGAGGGCAAGGCGGCGCTGTTCAAGCAGTTCGCCGACGTGGACGCGTGGCCCATCGCGCTCGACACGACGGACACCGAGGAGATCATCCGCACCGTCAAGGCGATCGCCCCGGGCTTCGGCGGCGTGAACCTCGAGGACATCTCCGCGCCCCGCTGCTTCGAGATCGAGAAGCGTCTGCGCGAGGAGCTCGACATCCCCGTCTTCCACGACGACCAGCACGGCACGGCCATCGTGGTGCTCGCGGCGCTCATCAACGCGCTCAAGGTCGTGAACAAGAAGATCGAGGACGTCCGCATCGCGGTGTCCGGCGTCGGCGCCGCGGGCTCGGCCATCATCCGCCTCCTGCTCGCCCAGGGCGCGAGGGACATCGTCGGCTTCGACCGGCACGGGGCGCTCACGCCCGAGTCGGCCGGCGACGACGCGAACCGCACCTGGATCGTCGAGAACACCAACCCGTCCGGGTTCACCGGGACCCTCAAGGAGGGGCTCGTCGG
>NZ_JBHXAW010000258.1:0-6342 GCF_042726645.1 Isoptericola sp. NPDC060257 | reverse complement strand
ACGCGGTGCGTCACTTCTGCCAGCCCCAGTTCTCCGGGTGCGGGGCGAGGCCCTCGAACCCGGAGGTGCGCCAGCCGAAGTTGGCCAGGCCCTTCTTCACAGCGGTCATCTCCGGACCGAAGTCGATCGGGAAGGTGCCGTACTGCTCCAGCGCCTTCTTCTCCGCCTCGTTGAAGGCGGTGATCGCGGCCGGGATGTCCTCGATGGTGCCCGGCTTCTTCATCAGCTCGTCGATCTCCTTCGTCCCGATGTACGTGAAGTTCGAGTCCGAGTCGGAGCAGTAGAGCTGGCAGCCCGAGGTGCTGTAGCCGTACGGGTCGGAGGACGACCAGGCCATGATCAGCATCTCGTACTTGCCGCCGAGGACGGTGTCCGAGAACTTCGACGGGTCCTGGTTGTCGAGCTCGACCTCGATGCCGGCCGCCTTGAGCATCGCCTGCACGGCGTTCGCCATGGCGGTCTGCGTCGGGCTGTCACCGAAGAAGGTGTACTTGAGGTGGACCGGCTTGCCGTCCTTCTCGTAGTAGCCGGACTCCTCGTTGAGCGTGTAGCCCGCGCCCTCGAGCGTCGCCTTGGCGTTCTCCACCGAGAAGGCGGCGTCGGCCGGCATGTTGTTCTCGTAGCCGTCCTGGATCGGCGACATGACCTCGGACCCGGCCGGGTCCTCCTCCCAGCCGAGACCCTGGAAGTCGATCTCGGCGAGCTTGGAGACGTCGGTCGCCTGCGTCACGGCCTTGCGGACCGCGATGTCCTGCAGCGCCTCGGCCTTGGTGTTCAGCGTGAACACACCGGTCGACAGGGCGTAGTTGATGAGGATCTGCACGTCGTCCATGCCGCGCGCCACCTTGAGGCGGTCGGCCGCGGCGACGCCGACGGAGTCGATCTCACCGTTCTGGAAGGCGTTGATCGAGGCGGCGTCGTCCATCTGCTTGAAGACGATCTTCTCCAGCTTCGGCGCCTCGCCCCACCACTTGGGGTTCGGCACGAAGGTGGCCTGCGTCTCGTCCTGCGAGTCGACGATGAACGGACCGGCGGCCCACTCGTTGTGCGGCTCGTTCACCCAGCCCTTGGTGTAGGTCTTGGCGTCCAGGCTGTCCGGGTGCATCAGGTTGATGAACAGGAACTGGTACGGGAAGAACGGCGTGTCGAACGTGACGACGACCTGCTTGTCGTCCTTGCCCTTCTTCACCGACTTGATCTGGTCGTAGCCGGTGGTGCCCACGGGGTTGAACCCCTTCATGGTGCCCGACTGCGCCTTCCAGGTGGCCTCGAAGGCCGTCCAGTCGATCGGCGTGCCGTCGTTCCAGGTGGCCTTCGGGTTGACGTCGTACGTGACGACGAGCGGGTCCTCGCTGGTGACCTCGACGTTCGACAGGTAGTCCGGGTTCGGCGTCGGGTTGCCCGCGACGTCGTAGTCCCACAGCGACGCCTGGTACAGCTTCCAGAAGTCGCCCATGTAGCGGGTGTTGCCGTCGACCGAGAACGCGTTCCAGTTCGGCGTGACCTCGGACGTCGCCAGCGTGAGCGTGCCGCCGTCCTCGACCGCGTCGCGGTCCTGCGGGTTGTTGTACGCCTTGCCGGCCTCGGGCATGGGCAGCTCGCCCTTGTACGAGGAGGGGACGCCGTCGGCGGGCTGCGTCGTCATCGACGTGTCGCCGTTGCCCTTGGCCGTGCCCTCGTCGTCGCCACCGCCGGAGCCGCACGCGGCCAGGGTGAGCGCGAGCACCGCGGCAGCAGCGACCGCACCGACGCCCTTCTTGCGGATCGTTGTCATGATTCTCCTTGAGAAGCGTCTACCCGGTGGGGTAGATGACCCGGACGGGTCAGGCGCGGGTGGTCTCCCGCACGTCTGTGGGGCCCGCCGACGTCCTGGTCAGCGGGAAGTGGCAGGCGGCGAGCTGGTCGTCGCCGCCCGTGAGCACGGGCAGCACGGTGTCGCAGCGCCGCTGGTCGTCGGCCGGCAGCGTGGCGCGCACGGGGCAGCGGCTCGCGAAGCGGCAGCCGGGGATCTCCTCCACCGGGCTGGGCAGGTCGCCCTCGAGCACCACGCGCTTGCGCCCGCGCTCGAGCTGCGGGTCGGGCAGCGGCACGGCCGACAGCAGGGCCTGCGTGTACGGGTGGCGCGGCGCGGTGAAGACCGCCTCCGTGTCCCCGGACTCGACGACCTGCCCCAGGTACATCACGGCCACGCGGCTGGAGATGTGCCGGATCACGGACAGGTCGTGCGCGACGAAGAGGAACGCGACGCCGAGCTGGGCCTGCAGGTCCTCGAGCAGGTTGATGACGCCCGCCTGGATCGACACGTCGAGGGCCGACACCGGCTCGTCGAGCACGATGAGCCGCGGGTTCACGGCGAGGGCCCGCGCGATGGCGATGCGCTGGCGCTGGCCGCCGGAGAACTGCGACGGGAACCGGTCGACGTGGTCGGGGTTGAGCCCGACCAGCTTCATGAGCTCGTCGATGCGGGCGTTGACCTTCTGACGCGACCAGCCGTGCACCTTGAGCGGCTCGGCGAGCACGTCGTAGACCGGCATGCGCGGGTCGAGCGAGCTCATCGGGTCCTGGAACACGATCTGCAGGTCGCGCCGCAGCCCCGCGCGCTCACGCTTCGAGAGCTCCTCGAGGTTCTTGCCGAGCACGGCGACCCGGCCGCCCTGCGGCGCCTCGAGCTTCATGATCTCGAGCAGCGTCGTCGTCTTGCCGGAGCCGGACTCGCCGACCAGCGCGACCGTCTCGCCGGCGCGCACGTCGAACGTGACGCCGTCCACGGCCTTGACGGTGCCGACGCGGCGGCGCAGGAAGCCGCCCTTGGTGAGCGGGAAGTGCCGCTTGAGGCCCTCGACCTCGAGCACGACCTCGCGCTGCTCGCGGGGCACCGCCTCGAGCTCCGACTCGGCGGCCTCGGCCACCTCGTAGGCGTCCTCGAACGTGACGCCCTGCTCGGCGAGCTCGTCGGCGCGCACGCACGCGGCGAGCGTCTCGGGCCGGCCGGCGACGGGCAGCAGGTCGGGCTCGGTCGTGCGGCAGCGGTCCTCGACCAGCGGGCAGCGGTCGGCGAACGGGCAGCCGACGGGCAGGTCGACCAGCGACGGCGGGTTGCCCTGGATCGGCACGAGGCGACGGCTCTCGCCGCGGTCGGGGCGCGGCACGGCGCCCAGCAGGCCCATCGTGTACGGCATGGCGGGCCGGGCGAACAGCTCGTCGACGGGCGCCTGCTCCACGGGGCGGCCGGCGTACATCACGAGGACGTCGTCGGCCACGCCGGCCACGACGCCGAGGTCGTGGGTGATCATCACGACGGCGGCGCCGGTCTCGCGCTGCGCCTTCTTGAGGACGTCGAGCACCTGGGCCTGGATCGTCACGTCGAGGGCCGTGGTGGGCTCGTCGGCGATGATGACGTCGGGGTCGTTCGCGATGGCGATCGCGATCATCACCCGCTGGCGCATGCCGCCGGAGAACTGGTGCGGGTACGCCCGCAGCCGCTCGGCCGGGTTGGGGATGCCGACCAGGTCGAGCAGCTCGATCGACCGCTCCTTGACCTGCTTGCGGTTCAGGTCCTGGTGCAGGTCGAGGGCCTCGGCGAGCTGGTCGCCGATGGAGAAGACCGGGGTCAGCGCGGACAGCGGGTCCTGGAAGACCATCGCCATCTCGTTGCCGCGGTACTTGGACAGCTCGAGCTCGCTCAGCCCGAGCAGCTCCGTGCCCTTGAGCCGGATGGAGCCCTCGACGCGGGCGTTCTCGTCCAGCAGCCCCATGACCGACAGGGACGTCACGGACTTGCCGGATCCCGACTCCCCCACGATGCCGAGCGTCCGCCCGGGCATGAGGTCGAAGTTGACGCCGCGGACGGCGCGGACGGTGCCGGCCTCCGAGGCGAAGCTCACGTGCAGGTCGCGCACGCTCAGGACGGGGTTCATGCTCGGCCTCCCGACCGGGAGTTCGGGTCGATGGCGTCGCGCAGGCCGTCGCCGATGAGCTGCACGGAGAACGTGAGCAGCACCAGCGCGATCGACGGGGCGATGAGCACCCACGGCGCGGTGAGGATGACGCTCTGCCCCGCCTGGAGGATGGTGCCGAGCGAGGTGTCCGGCGCCTTGATGCCGAGGCCGAGGAACGACAGCGCCGTCTCGGAGTTCACGGCGGCGACCACGCCGAGCACGGTCTGGATGATGAGCACCGACCCGAGGTTCGGGATGAGGTGCCGGCGGATGATCGTGAACGACCGCACGCCCATGTACTTGGCGGCGTGCACGTAGTCGAGCTCGCGCAGCGACAGCGTCAGGGTGCGCAGCACGCGGGCGTACCCGATCCAGCCGAAGACCGTGATGCCGAACGTGAGCCAGATCCAGCCGTTGGCGCCGGACGACGAGCGCACGATCATCGCGATGAGCAGGAACGACGGGATCACCAGCAGCATGTCGAGGACCCACATGCCGACGCGCTCCACCCAGCCCTCGAAGAAGGCGATGGTGGTGCCGACGATCGCCGCGATCACCGTGATCGCCACGGACGACAGGATGCCGATGGCGAGGGAGCGGCCGAGGCCGCGCGCCACGAGGGCGAAGACGTCGGACCCCCCCGTCGTCGTGCCGAACCAGTGCTCGGCGGACGGCGCCTGGGCGAGGGCGAGGAAGTCGGGCTCGTCGTAGCCCCACTGCGCGATGCGCGGGCCCACGAACGCGAACACGACGAGCAGCACCAGCAGCACCAGCCCGACGACGGCGGACGGGCGGCGCGCGAAACGCCTGGCGATCAGGGTGAAGCGCCCGGTGCGCCGCAGCCCGGTGCTCTGCTCGTCCTCCGCCGTGAGGACGGCGGCGGCGGTGACGGTCAGCTCGGAGTCAGCCATGGTTGTCCAGCCCCTCTCAGCTGATCCTGATGCGCGGGTCGAGCCACGCGACGACGAGGTCGGCCAGCAGCGCACCGACGAGGGTGCACACGCCGGCGAACGCCGCGATGCACGTCGCGCCGTTGATGTCGTTGTTGACGATCGTCGTGACGAAGTACCGGCCCAGGCCGTTGATCGCGAAGATCGTCTCGGTGATCACGGCGCCCGTGAACACCGTCGCGATCGAGAACGCGACGTTGACGGCCGTCGGGATGAGCGACGTGCGCAGCGCGTGCTTGCGGATCGCGAGGTGCAGCGGCAGGCCCTTGGCCCGCGCGGTGCGCACGTAGTCGGCCTTCATCGTGTCGAGCAGGTACGTGCGCTGCGTGAGGTGGTAGCTCACGGCGCCGATGATCGTCAGCACGATGGTCGGCAGGATGAGGTGCTGCGCCAGGTCGAGCAGCCACAACCAGGGGTTGTCGCCCTCGTAGCTGTGCAACCCGGTGACGTAGAACAACCGGAACCCGAGCGCCTCGTTGATGTAGATCGCGGCGATGACGACGAACAGCGCGAGCACCGCCGTCGGGATCACGAGGAAGAAGGTCGCGAAGCCGCCGAGCACGCGGTCCTGCCACTTGTACTGGCGGATCGCGGTGTAGACGCCGATCGCGACGCCGATGACGATCGCGAGCACCGTGGCGAGCGTGACGAGCTGCGTCGACGCGCCGATCCGCGTCGCGACCGCGCTGGCCACCGGCTCCTGGTCGGGGCTCAGGCCCCAGTTCCAGTGCAGGACGATCTCCGTCAGCCAGCGCCAGTAGCGCAGCAGCAGCGGGTCCTCGTCGTTGATGTTCGCCGCCGTGAGGGACGCGTTGATGGAGTCCATCGGCGGGCGCGGGTTGCGCGACAGGTAGTTGGACCGGGGGTCCATGAAGACCGAGGCCAGCAGGTACGTCGCCGAGACGGCGACGAAGAGCATCGCGACGTAGTTCGCACCACGCCGCAGGAGGAACCGGCCCATCAGTCGTGACCGACCACGCTCGTCGGTGCGGGCACGGGGGTGCCCCCTCGTCCGGGTGGCTGGTTCCCGGTCAGCATGGCGAGAGGCGCGACACGCATGGACTTCCCTGTGCACTGGGGGCTCGTGGCCCGACGACGCGCGTGGCCCCTGCCCCGTGGGTGCGGGCCGCGCGCACTGATGACGAAAGCGCAGGCCGGGCTGGTTTGGCAGGGCGCCTCACGATAGACCTGTGCAACAGTCGCTGACCTTACTCGCGCTCTGTTTCGCCGTGGTTCACGTCTTGTCACACGGGCGTTCAGCGCACCGGAGATGAGACGCAGAACACACCATAAGGCCGATAAAATTGCAGGTCGGCGCGTTCTGGACCGGTGAACATATCGATTCGATCACGATCGTCGTCCCGGCCACCTATCGGGCCGGAGCGCCGACGGACGACGGCGGCCGGCCCACCCGTGGGTGGTCCTGGGCGCGGTGGGTGAGCCAGGCGCGGAGC
>NZ_JBHXAW010000257.1:0-6404 GCF_042726645.1 Isoptericola sp. NPDC060257 | reverse complement strand
ACGGTGCGGCGGCGCTCCCGGCGCTGCGTACACTGACCGCGGTCGAGCAGACGGCCACACCCCCCTTGTCCGGAAGGATCCCGCGATGACCGCTGTCGCGCCGAGTGCCCTGGCACAGACCCTCGTCGACCATGCGGAGACCGTCCGCCCCGCCTGGCTGGACGCCGCGGTGGACGAGCTGCGCGGACGTACCACCCGCGGCGAGCTCGAGCGCGAGCAGTCCGACATCTACCAGGCCCTCGTCGACGGACTGCAGGCGGGGGGCACCGACCTGCAGTCGGAGGCCTTCGACCAGCTGCGCGGCATCCTGGCCGACGTCTCCGCCGCACGTGCCCGCCTCGGCTTCACGCCCCGCGAGACCGCCGTGGGCGTGTTCGCGCTCAAGGAGGGCCTGTACGGCCTGACCGGGTCGGCCGACACCATGACGCGCGTCCTGCCGCTGCTGCGCCTCGTGGACGAGCTCGGGCTGTTCACGTTCGAGGCGTTCGCCGCCGCCCGCGAGTCGATCATCAGCGAGCAGGCCGAGCAGCTCCTGGAGCTGTCGACGCCGGTCGTCAAGCTCTGGGAGGGCATCGTGGCGGTCCCGCTGGTCGGGACCCTCGACTCCGCGCGCACCCAGGTCGTCATGGAGAAGCTGCTCAACACCCTCGTCGAGACGGGCAGCACGCAGGCCATCATCGACATCACCGGCGTGCCGGCGGTCGACACGCAGGTGGCCCAGCACCTCCTGCGGACGGTCGTCGCGGCGCGTCTCATGGGCGCGGAGTGCACGATCAGCGGCATCCGTCCCCAGATCGCCCAGACCGTCGTCGCGCTCGGGATCGAGTTCGGGGACATCCGCACCCGCGCGACGCTCGCGGACGCCTTGGTCGACGCGCTGCGGGAGGGTCGTCGCACGCCCGCCGGGGTGACCGCGTGAGCGACGCCGTCCCCATCCTCAAGATCGGGTCGACGCTGCTGGTGTCGATCCAGGTGGACCTCCAGGACGACACCGCCCTGCAGCTGCAGGAGGACCTGGCCGAACGCATCACGCGCACCGGCGCGCGCGGCGTCGTCATCGACATCTCGGGCCTGGAGATCGTGGACAGCTTCATCGGCCGGATGCTGGCGTCGGTCGCCGCGATCTCCCGCGTCCTGGACGCGCAGACGGTGGTCGTCGGCATGCGGCCCGCCGTGGCCATCACGATGGTGGAGCTGGGCCTGTCCCTCGGCGGCGTCCGCACGGCGCTGGACGTGGAACGCGGCCTCGCGATGCTGGCCCCGGCCCACGATTCCGCCGAGAGCGTGCTGCTCGCGGCGGCCGCCGAACGAGAGTCGAGATGATGACCGCGCCCTCGGCCACGGCGACGGAACGGCTCGAGGTGCGTGCCGACTCCGACGTGGTCCGGGTCCGACAGCTCGTCCGCACGATCGCGCAGCAGGCGCGGCTCTCCCTCGTCGACCAGACCAAGCTCGTCACGGCCGCCAGCGAGCTCGCCCGCAACACGCTGGTCTACGGCGGCGGTGGCGAGGTCGAGGTGGAGCTCGTCGCGGACGGCCGACGGTCCGGGGTCCGGGCCGTCTTCTCCGACGAGGGACCGGGCATCGCCGACCTCGACCTCGCGCTGACGGACGGCTGGACCAGCGGGAACGGGCTGGGCCTCGGTCTGTCCGGCTCACGGCGGCTGGTCGAGCAGTTCTCGATCGACACCGCACCGGGAGCCGGGACCCGGGTCGAGATCGTGACCTGGTCGCGATGATCTCCACGTCGGGGCCGCCCTCGCCCGACGCGGCGGTCGCCCTGGAGGCCGGGGTCTGGCACACCGTCGACCATCCCTCCGCCGTCGGCGCGGTCCGGCGCGCGGCGACGACGGCCGCGCTGAGCCTCGGGCTGGGCGAGGCACGGGCCGCGGAGGCCGGTCTGGTGGTGTCCGAGCTGGCGTCCAACCAGACCCGGCACGCCGGCTCGGGGTCGGTCGTGCTGCGCGTCAGTCGTTGGGACGGCCACGCCGCGCTCGAGGTGCTGGCGGTGGACTCCGGCCCCGGCATGCGCGACCTCGGCGCCGCCATGCGCGACGGCGTTTCCTCGCGCGGCACCCTCGGCATCGGGCTCGGCACGCTGCCGCGGCTCACCTCGTCGTGGGACGCCTGGTCGGCGCCCGGGCAGGGCACGGTGGTGGCCGCCACCTTCGCCTCCCCCGGCTCCCGGCCCGACCCCGCACCGGGGGCGGGGCTGACCCGGCCGATGACCGGGCAGGCCGTCTGCGGCGACGCGTTCGCCCTCCGGACGGACGACGGCGTGACCTCGGCCCTCGTCGCCGACGGGCTCGGCCACGGTCCCCTGGCCGCCGTCGCGTCGCGGTCGGCGGTCCGCGCGTTCCTCGAGGCGGAGCCCGCCGGCCCCGCCGCACTCCTCGCACGGGTCCACGGTGCTCTGGGCGGCACGCGGGGCGCGGCGGTCTCCGTGTCGCGGGTCGAGCACGGGACGCTGCGGCACGCCGGGCTCGGCAACATCGGCGGCACCGTGCAGGGCGCCGACCGACCGCGGAGCCTCGTGAGCCAGCCCGGCATCGCCGGCACCCACGCACGAGCCGTCCGCGAGGTCGCCGTGCCCGTCGGCGCCGGCGACCTGCTCGTGCTGCACTCCGACGGGCTCACCGACCGCGCGAGCCTGGCCGCCTACCCGGGGCTGGCGGCTCGCAGCCCCCTCGTCGTCGCGGGCCTGCTCATGCGCGACTTCGCCGTACGACGGGACGACGCGTGCGTCGTGGTCGTCCCTCTGGGAGGCACCCCGTGACGACAGCCGGCACCCCGCTCCTCGCCACCCGGCTCGAGGGCGACACGGACCTGCTCGCCCTGCGCCGCGCGGGCCGCGAGATCTCCCGCGCCCTGGGCCTGGACGTCCACACCCAGGTGCGGGTCGCCACCGCGCTCTCCGAGGTCGGTCGTGCCGCGGTCGCGCTCGGGCCCGTGGAGGTCACCATCGGCCTCGACCGGGGCGCCCGGCCGCTCCTGCGCGCGGACCTCGAGTCGTCCGCCGGCCTGCCCACGACGGGCAACGCCGCCGACGGTGGCGTCCCGGCGGCGCGGCGGCTCGTCGACGAGGTCGTGCTCGGCGCGGACGGCCGCCACGTCACCCTCGTGGTCGAGCTGGGAGCCTCCGCGCCCCTCGATGCCGCGACCACCGACGCCCTGCGCCGCACGATCACCGTCGGCTACGGGGCCAACGCCCTCGACGAGCTGCGGGTGCAGAACGCCGAGCTGCTGCGCACGCACGACGAGCTGGTGACGCAGCGGGAGGAGCTCCGCCGGCTCAACACCGAGCTGGAGGAGACCAACCGCGGCGTCCTCGCGATGTACCACCAGCTCTCCGCGGAGCTGGAGGAGACCAACACCGGCGTCGTCGCGCTGTACGCCGAGCTCGACGAGCGCGGCCGGGAGCTGGCGGCCGCGAACGAGGCCAAGTCGCGCTTCCTGCGCAACGTCAGCCACGAGCTGCGCAGCCCGGTCAACTCCATCATCGGGCTCACCTCGCTGCTGCAGGCGTCGACGATGTCCGGGGACCAGGCCGAGCAGGTGGAGTTCGTGCGCGACAGCGCGGCCACGCTGCTCACCCTCGTCGACGAGCTCCTCGACCTCGCGCGCGCGGAGGCCGGGCACCAGGACGTGGCGCCCGCGCCGATCGACGTGCCGGCGCTGCTCGACGAGCTCCGGGGCACGACGCTCCCCCTGGTGCGCGACGGGGTGGAGCTGGTGGTCGCGTGCGAGCCCGGGCTGGCGCTCGTGAGCGACCGACGGCTGGTCGCGCGGGTCCTGCGCAACCTCCTGACGAACGCCGTCAAGTTCACCGAACGGGGCAGCGTGCGGCTCGACGCCCGCGTCGAGGGCGACGCCGTGCGGTTCGTCGTGGAGGACACCGGCCTGGGGATCGGCCCCGAGCACCTGGACGCCGTGTTCGAGGAGTTCGTCCAGGTGCCCAACCGCCTCCAGCCGAGCGTCCGGGGGACCGGCCTCGGCCTGCCCTACGCCCGGCGCACCTCCGTCGCGCTCGGCGGGACGCTGACGGCGAGCTCGGTCCCCGACGTCGGCAGCACCTTCACCGTCGTCCTCCCCGTCGAGGCCGCGGCAGTGGCGGGGACCGCGACGGCCGCGCCGACGGTCACGCGCTCCCCCGCCACGGCCGGAGCGGACGCAGAGACCGGGCTGGGGCACGTCCTGGTCGTCGACGACGACCGGTCCTACGGCGCGTACGTCGCCGGGCTGCTGCGCGAGGACGCCGACCGCGTCAGCGTCGCCCACGACGGGCGGCACGCGCTCGCCCTGCTGCGGGACGCCCGTGCCGACGCGGCCGTCGTGGACGTGCGGCTGCCGGAGCTCGACGGCGTGGGCCTGCTCGCGCGGCTCCGTGCCGAGCACCCCCACCTGACCGTCGCGCTCATGTCCAGCGGCCCCGCCCCGGAGCAGACGGGGGTGGAACGGCCGGCGCCCTTCCTGCCGAAGTCGACCCTCGACCGCGACGCCCTCACCCGCGCGCTCCGCGACGGCGGTGCCGCATGACACCCGCCGACCGCACCGTCCTCGTCGTGGACGACACCCGCGCGCACCGCTACGTCATGGCGACGTGGCTGCGGGGCGCGGGCTTCGACGTGCTCGAGGCGGGGACCGGCGCGGAGGCGCTGGACCTGATGGCCGCGACGATCGACGCGGTGGTCCTCGACGTCAACCTCCCGGACCTCACCGGGTCCGAGGTCTGCCGCCGGATCAAGTCGGACCCGCTGACCGCCCACGTGCCGGTGATGCACGTGTCCGCCACGTCGATCGACGCCGCCGCACGGACCGCCGGGCTGGACGGCGGCGCCGACGCCTACCTGCCCGAGCCGCTCGACCAGGACGAGTTCCTGGCGACCGTGGGCGCGCTGTGCCGCTCGCACGACGCCCAGCGGGGCGCCGGGCGCGCCGCGCGCCGGCTCGAGGCGCTCGCCGACGCGCTCGCTCCCCTGCACCAGGCCCGGTCCCAGGAGCTCGTGGCCGACCTCGTCGCCCAGGGCGCGTGCGCCGTGCTCGGGCGCCCCGCCGTGGCGATGGTGGTCGTCGACCAGCAGACCGTGGTCCGCGCGGTGTGCCCGGCCCCGGACGCGCCGCTGGTACGGGGGCGAGGGACGCTCCCCGTGCTGCCGCCCGGGCCGGTCTCGTCGGCCACGTTCGGCCCCGACGACGTGCCCGACCACTGGGTCCCCCTCCTGGCGCAGGCGGGCGTACCGCGGTCCGCCTGGTGGACGGTGTGGCTGCGCGACGCCGAGGGCGCGCTCGTGGGCGGACTGGCGCTGCAGGCCGACGACGCCTCCAGCGGCCCGTCGACGGAGGAGCGCGAGGTCGCCGCCCGGCTCACCGAGGGCATCACCGTGGCCCTCCGGAACCTCAAGACGTTCGCCGAGGAGCACCGCATCGCGATGGCGCTCCAGCGCCGGCTCCTGCCCTCCGGGCTCACGGTGCACGGCGGTGTCGAGGTCGCCGCCCGCTACGAGGCGTCGGACGAGCGCCTCGACGTCGGCGGGGACTTCTACGACGCCTTCGACCTGCCCGACGGCCGGGTCGCCGTCGTGATCGGGGACGTCCAGGGGCACTCGCTGCGGGCGGCCACCGTCATGGCCGAGGTGCGGCTCACCCTCCGCGCCTACCTGCGCGAGGGGCACGATGCCGCCCGCGCGCTCGACCTGCTCAACGACTCGCTGCGGCTGGACCACCCGGAGCTCACCACGGTGTGCGTCTGCGTCATCGACCCCGCGGACGGCAGCGTCGAGATGACCGACGCCGGCCACCTGCCTCCGCTCGTGGTCCGGACCGACGGGACGGTGGTCGCCGAGAAGTCGCCGGCCCGCCTCCTGGGTCTGGCGAGCCCGGACGAGCGGCCCGCGCGGCGCGACGCGCTGGGCCCCGGCGACCTCCTGGTGCTCGTCACGGACGGGCTGGTCGAGCGCCGCGACCGCACCCTCCGGGAGGGCATCCACGAGCTCGTGGACGCGGCCCGCACGCTCGCCGGGCTCACCCCTGCGGAGGTGTGCGCACGCCTGGTGGACAGGTTCATCGACGCCGGTCGGGAGGACGACGTCGCCGTCGTGGTCGTCCGTCGGGCGAGCGACCCTCAGTCGCCGCTCGGCACCTGACCCTTCACGTCGTCGTACCCCGCCAGGCTCGGCAGCTCGCCCGGCGCGTAGACCAGACGGACCACGCCGGTCGGGAAGGCCTCCGACCGGCGCAGGGCCAGCGGGTAGACCGTGTCGCCCTCGTCGAAGAGGCGAGCACCGCGGCGGGCCGCGACCGGGTGCACCAGCAGGCGCAGCTCGTCGAGCAGCCCCTCCGCGAGGAGCTGGCGGACGACCGACAGCGACCCCGGCACGAGGATCTTCCCCACGCCGTCCTCGGCC
>NZ_JBHXAW010000256.1:0-6406 GCF_042726645.1 Isoptericola sp. NPDC060257 | reverse complement strand
GATGCTCCCCTGAGCATCGGGCCGGGCCGTTCGGTGTGTCGATGCGCCGTCAGGCGCGACGACGCAGGTGCAGCACCAGGGCCGCCACCCCGCCCAGGAGGCCGAGCACCAGCAGCATCCCGCCTGCGAGCGCCGCCGTGTCCGCCGGGCTGGACTCCATCTCGGTGCGCATCGTGGTGGTGCCGTCCGCGAGCTCGACCGTCCCGGCCGCCAGCTCGCCGGCGCCGGAAGCCAGCTCCGCGCTGCCGTCGGAGAGCTCCGTGGCGCCCGACAGGAGCCGTCCCGCCCCGGCGGAGAGCTCGCCGGAGCCCATGGCGAGCTCCGTCGCGCCGTCGTCGAGACGCTCGCTGCCCTTGCGCAGCCGCTCGGCGCCCGCCGCGGCGTCGGTGGCGCCGGTCGCGAGCTCGTCCAGGCCGTCCTGAAGACGGCCGGCGCCCGCCTCCGCGTCGTCGAGCCCGGTCGCCAGACGCCACGCGCCCGCCTCCGCGTCGCCCAGCTTGGTGGAGAGACGCGTGCTGCCGGCGGCGACGTCGACGGCACCAGCCGCGAGGGCGGGCGTCTTGCCCGCGAGCTCGGCCGCACCCGTCGCCACCTGGTCCGTCCCTGCCGCAACCCGCAGCGAGCCCGCGGCCAGCGCATCGGCACCCACGGCGAGCTCCGCCGTCCCGGTGGCCAGGGAGCGTGCGCCGGTGTCTGCTGCCGCGACGCCGGCCGCGAGCGCTGCCGTCTTCTCGGCGATGGTCGCGTTGCCGGCCGAGACCCGCTGTGCACCGTCGTTCAGCGTGACGCTCTTGCCGGCGAGGTTCTTCATCCCCGCGTCGAGGTCGACGGAGCCGGCCGCGACCTTGCTCGCACCGGTGGCTGCAGCGCTGGCGCCTGCCAGGAGCCGCTTGCCACCGGCGAGGACGGCCGAGACGCCGTCGCTGACCCTGGCGGTACCGTCCGCGAGGCCGGCGGAACCGGCAGAGAGCCTCGTCGCTCCGGAGAGGAGGCCCTCCTTCTCGTCGTTGAGCCCCGCGTCGAGGAGCTGGGCGCCGTCGCGGAGGCTCGCCGCTCCAGCACCGAGCTTGTCCAGGGACCCGGCAAGCGTCGTCGCGCCGTCACGGCTCTGCGTGACACCGTCAGCGACCCCAGAGGCACCCGCCGCGACCTTCTCCGCCTGAGCGGCAAGGGCCTCGAGCCGTGCACGGGCGTCGGGGTCGGCGGTGGCAGAGGCGAGCTCCGTGAGCTGCCGGGCGATCCCGGACGTCCCGGCCGCGACGTTCGAGGCGCCTGCCTGAGCAGCCTTCAGGCCCTCGACCAGCTTCGCGCCGCCGGCCGCGGCCTCGTCGGTGCCAGCCGCGAGCCTCGTCGCGCCCGCGGCCGTGGTCGATGCACCGGCGGCGGCCTTCTGGGTGCCGGCGACCAGCGCCTCGGCGCCCGACGCCAGGGCGGCAGCTCCGTCGGAGGCGTCCTTCGCTCCCGCCTCCAGCTTGGGGCCGCCGTCCATGATCGAGTTCAGTCCCTCCGAGAGGCTGGCGACCCCGTCGGAGACTGCGGCCGCGCCGGTCGTGAGATCACCGGAGCCCTCGGCGAGCGCGCCACTGCCGTCGACGAGTGCCTTCGTGCCGTCGGCGACCGAGCTGGCCCCCGCCGCGAGCGGCTCCGCGCCGTCGGCGATGGCGCTCGAGCCGGTCGCAAGCTGCGTGGTGCCCGAGGCCAACGAGTCGGCGCCCTTGGCTGCGACCTGGTTGCCGTCGCGCAGGGCGAACGCCCCGCCCGCCACGATGAGGGCGCCGTCGGCGGTCTGGCCGGACCCGGTTGCCAGCCTGCCCGCCCCGGCGTCGGCACGGGCGGCGCCGTCGGCAACCTTCTCTGCGCCCGCGGCGAGGGTGGCGCTGCCGTCGTGGAGCTGCGACGTGCCGTCAGCGAGCTCACTGCTACCGGCGCGGAGCCGCATCGTGCCGTCGTGCAGCTCGACGATGCCGTCGGAGGCGCGGGTCGCCCCGGGGCTCAGGCGGTCGTTGAGCCCCTCGGACAGCTCGGCGGCGCCGGTGGTGAGCTGGGCCGTCCCGGCCGTGAGGTCGTCGGTCCCGTCGACGAGGCGGGCGGTGCCGTCGGACAGGTCGGACGTGCCGTCGGCGAGGGTGCCGGCACCCTCGGCGAGGCGGCCGCTGCCGTCGGACAGGTCGGCGGCTCCGTCGCGCACGGCGGTGGCGCCCGCGTCCAGGCGGGTGGCGCCGTCGGCGACCTTGCCGTCGAGCAGGACGAGCACCACGAGCGCGACGAGGGCCGCGAGCGCGAGCGCCGCGATGGCGGTGACCGTGGACGCGGCGTGGCCGCGGGGTCGGCGGGGTACGGGGGCGGTCGGGTTCATCGGGCCTCACTCCGGTCCGCGTCGTCGTCGACGCAGGCGTCCGCACGGCTCGGGGCCGTGGCCCGTCGTCGTCGACGGGTCTGGAGGGAGACTACTGAGGTTGCCTCAATAAGGGGAAGATGCGGGTGGATTTCACCCGCTCGACTGGCTCAGCCCCAGTCGCAGGCGTCGTGCACGAGGCCGTAGACGGCGGCGCGCTGCTCGTCGGTCATCGGCACGTAGATCACCGGCTGCGGCGCGCCGTCGACCTCGGCGTGCACGGGCAGGAACGTGCCGCGCTTGTCCTCCGCCACGACGTGCGGGTCGCAGCGCGCGGGCACGACGTCGAGCACGACCGCGCCGTCCGTCTGACCGGTCAGGTCGTCGCCCGTCCAGGCGGTGCCGGCGGCAGGGGAGAGCAGCGTCGTGCCGGAGACCTCGACGAGCCGTGCGTCGGGACCGCCGGGGACCGGCTCGACGGCGAGCGTGATGCGGCCGCCGGGCGCGTCGCCGTCGGGCGTGGGGACGTCCGCGGCGCGCACGTCGGTGACGCGCAGCGTGACCCCCGACGCGACGAGCCGCTCGGCGCACGCCTCCGCGTGCACGGCGGCGAGCCGGGCCAACGGGTCGGTGACGTCCACCTCGACGGTGGTCCCCGCGGGCGTGCTCCCCGGGGAGGCCTCGCCCGCCGCCAGGCGCACCGTCGCCGTCGCGACCGGCGTCGTCTGCGCGTCCGCGCCCGACCGGGCCGCGGGGGCGTCGGCGTCGCAGTCGACCTCCCCGAGCCGCAGCCGCACGTCGCGCCCGGCGCCGGGCGCGAGGGTGCGCGCGCGTGTCGGCCCGTCGGGGGCGCTCGGGCCGTAGCCCGGCGCGTCGAGAGTGCCGCCGAGCAGCGTCACCGCCTGGTCGGAGCCGTTGACGACGTGCAGCGTGGCCCGGCGGTCGGCGTACTGGGTGCGGTCCTGCCGCAGCTCGGCGCTCAGGCCCTGCGCGACGCCGCTCGGCAGCGGCGCGGCGTCGTCGCCCGGCGAGGTGCAGGCCGTCGCCGCGACGACGATGCCGAGACCCACGACGAGCCCGACGGCGAGCCCGACGCGGGCACGGCGGACCCGCACGTCACGCCCCCTCCGCCGACGACGAGCGCGCGGGGCGGTCGATGACGCGCGTCATGACCAGCGACGTGCGCGTCTTGTCCACGCGCGCGCTGCCGCGGATGGCCTCGACGGTGCGCTCCACGTCGGCCATGTTCCCGGCCATGATCTGCACCATCGCGTCGGCCTCGCCGGTCACGGTGTCGACCCGCACGATCTCGGGGATGGTCGCCAGGTCGCGGCGCAGCGTGGCCGGGGAGACGTTGCCGCGGCAGAACAGCTCCACGTAGGCCTCGACGCCCCAGCCGAGCTCCTCCGGCGCCACCCGCACCGTGAACCCGGTGATCTCGCCGCGCGCCAGCATCACGTCCACCCGCCGCTTCACCGCGGGCGCGGACAGCCCCACGTCGGCGCCGATGTCGGCGTAGGTCGCGCGCCCGTCGCGCAGCAGGTGGCCGACGATCCTGCGGTTCACCGCGTCCATGTCGCCACCATGCCCGAATTCTTCAGCCGCCGCGCACGATCCGTCACGTCGGCGCCCCGAACGCGCAACGGATCGTGCGTCGGGCGCAACGTCCGCGGCCCTAGCGTCCCGGTCATGACGGCCCTCACCACGCCGACGACGACGTCGGCCACGGTTCCCCAGCCCGCGAGCGCGGAGCGCACGGCGACCCCGCGCCGCTTCCTCATGTGCCCGCCCACCTACTTCGACGTGGTCTACGAGATCAACCCGTGGATGGACCTCGGCGTGCCGGTCGACGCCGGCCGGGCGCTCGCGCAGTGGGAGCACCTGCGCGCCACCTACGAGGCCCACGGCCACCACGTCGAGGTGATCGACCCCGTGCCCGGGCTGCCCGACATGGTCTACGCCGCGAACGGCGGCGTGGTGCTCGGCGGCCGCGCGCTGGCCGCCCGGTTCACCTACCCGGAGCGGCGGCCCGAGGGGATCGCGTACGAGAAGTGGTTCGCCGGCGCGGGCGACGGCGTCGTCAGCCTCGGCCAGGCGGCCGAGCAGAACGAGGGCGAGGGCGACCTGCTGCTCGTCGGCGACGTCATGCTCGCCGGCACCGGCTTCCGCACCTCCCGCGCCGCGCACGCCGAGGTCGCCGAGCTGCTCGGCGTCGAGGTCGTGACCCTCGAGCTCGTCGACCCCCGCTACTACCACCTCGACACGGCGCTCGCGGTGCTCGACGGCGGCCCGTCGCCGCTGGTCGCGTACCTGCCGGAGGCCTTCAGCCCGGCCTCGCAGGCCGTGCTCGCGGAGCGCTACCCGGACGCCGTCGTCGCCACCCCCGAGGACGCCGCCGTCCTCGGGCTCAACGCCGTCTCCGACGGGCTGCACGTGTTCCTCACCGACCGCGCCACCGGCATGCACGCCCGCCTGCGCGAGCGCGGCTTCGAGCCCGTCGGGGTCGACCTGTCCGAGCTGCTCAAGGGCGGCGGCTCCGTGAAGTGCTGCACCCTCGAGCTGCGTCCCGCCGTCGCCGCTCCCCTGAGCCAGGAGGCCCGCGCATGACCACGTCCACCAGCAGGCCCACCAGCAGGGTCCCGTTCCTCGACGTCGCGTCCATGGCGCGCTGGGTGGCTCACCGCGGCCCGGAGGCCCTCATCGGGCACCTCGTCGACGCCCTGGAGATCGACTTCGCCCGCTGGCCCGACCTGGACAAGCGCCCCCGCATCGCGTCGCACTCGCGCGACGGCGTCATCGAGCTCATGCCGACGTCCGACGACGTCACCTACGGCTTCAAGTTCGTCAACGGGCACCCCCGCAACCCCGCGCGCGGCTTCCAGACGGTCACCGCTTTCGGCGTGCTCGCCGACGTACGCAACGGCTACCCCACGTTCCTCGCCGAGATGACGCTGCTCACCGCGCTGCGCACCGCGGCGACGTCGGCGCTCGCCGCCCGCTACCTGGCGCGCTCCGGCTCGCGCACCCTCGCGCTGATCGGTGCGGGCTCGCAGTCGGAGTTCCAGGCCCTGGGGATGCGTGCGGCGCTCGGCATCACGCACCTGCGCGTCTGGGACACCGACCCCGGCGCGCAGGCGAAGCTCGCCCGGCACGCGCGCGCCCTCGGCTTCGAGGTGCACGAGGCGAGCAGCGGGGAGGACGCCGTCACCGGCGCCGACGTGATCACCACCTGCACGGCGGACAAGGCGAACGCGACGGTGCTCACGCACGACATGGTGTTCCGCCTCGCCCACCCGGGCGTGCACGTCAACGCCATCGGCGGCGACTGCCCCGGCAAGACCGAGCTCGACCCTGCGATCCTGCGCGACGCCGAGGTGTTCGTCGAGTACGAGCCGCAGACCCGCGTCGAGGGCGAGATCCAGCAGACGCCGGACCTCGTCGTCACCGAGCTGTGGGAGGTCGTGGCCGGGCGCCGCGACGGGCGCCGCGGCGCCCCCGCCACGGCGGGGCCGGGGGAGACGTTCGCGCGGCACGCGGGCGACCGGCACACCCCGGACGACACCACCGTGACGGTCTTCGACTCCGTCGGGTTCGCCGTCGAGGACTGGGCCGCGCTGCGGTTCGTGCGCGACGACGTCCCCGACGCCCTGCTGCAGCACCTGGACCTCGTCGCCGAGCCGGAGGACCCGAAGGACCTCTACTCGCTGGTGCTCGCGGCCGAGGACGACGACCGTGCCGACGCCCGCCGCGCGCTGGACCGGCTCATGGGGCTGGCCGGGCGCGGCCACGTCGAGGCGCTCGCGACCGCGCGGTCCTGACCTGGAACGCGTACCGCACCCCGGTCAGTTCCTCCGAGACCGACCAGAGCCGGCGGCCGACCTCGGGGTCGGTGACCCGGGGGATCAGCTCCACCTGCTTCGGCGCTCCGCGCAACTCGCCCAGGCCGTCCGGGCCGATGAACCGGCCGCTCTCCGCCTCCGGCGCCGTCGCCGCGTACAGCTGCGGGAGGGCGCCCTGTTCGTCGGGCGATGGACGCAGACGTCCATGGCCGACACGTGGGAGCAGCCCGAG
>NZ_JBHXAW010000255.1:0-6450 GCF_042726645.1 Isoptericola sp. NPDC060257 | reverse complement strand
CTCAAGGACTGACGCCCGCCGACGGTGACGACGGCCGGTACCCCGGAAGCCGGGTACCGGCCGTCGTCGTCCGGAAGGCTCCGTGGTCACGCCTCCTGACGTGCCGGCTCGGGGCGGTCCGGCTCGGGGCGGACCGGCGCGGACGCTGCGCGCAGCTGGTCGCCGTTGAGCAGCAGGTTGAGCAGGATGGCGCTGATCGCACCGGCGCTGATGCCGGAGTCGAAGATCAGCTGGAACCACGTCGGGAACTCGGCGTAGATCTCCGGGCGCACGGTGGGCAGCATGGCGACCCCGAGGGACACCGCGACCACGAGGATGTTCTTGCTGGTGAACGTCACCTTGGTGAGCGACCGGATGCCGGACGCCGCGACCATGCCGAACAGCGCGATCCCCGCGCCGCCGAGCACGGCGCCGGGCACGCCCTCGACCACCGCGCCGACCTTGGGTACCAGGCCCAGGACGACGAGGATGCCGCCGGCCATCGTCGCGACGTAGCGCGACGCGACCCCGGTGAGGCTGACGAGGCCCACGTTCTGCGCGAACGCGGTGTACGGGAACGTGTTGAACATCCCGCCGAGGACGGTCGAGAGCCCGTCCGCGCGCAGTCCGTCGCCGAGCCGCCGCTTCGTCACCGGCCGGCCGGTGATCTCGCCGACGGCGATCATGTCGCCGGTCGTCTCGGTCATGATCACGAGCCCCACGACCAGCATCGACACCACCGCGGCGAGCGGGAACGTCGGCAGGCCGAAGTGGAACGGGGTCACGACGGCGAACCAGCCCGCCTCCCCGACGCCCGACCAGTCGACCTTGCCCATCGGCAGCGCGGCGAGCGTGCCCAGCGCGAGCCCGAGCAGCACCGAGAGACGCGCGAGGGCGGGCGGGGCGAAGCGTTCGACGAGCACGATGAACAGCAGCGTGCCCGCCGCGAGCGCCAGGTCGGACGGCGCGGCCGTCGCCCCGTTGTTCGTGATCCACCCCGCGGCGACGTCCATGAGCGAGACGCCGATGATCAGGATGACCGTGCCGGTGACGAGGGGCGGGAAGAACCGCAGCAGCGCCGAGAAGAACGGCGCGACGAGGATCATGAAGAGGCCGCAGGCGATGGTGGCGCCGAAGACGGCGGTGATGTCGTACGTCGTGCCGATGGTGATCATCGGGCCGACGGCGGCGAACGTCACGCCCTGCATGAGCGGGAGCCGCACCCCGAACCGCCAGAACCCGAGGGACTGGATGATCGACGCGATCCCCGCGACGAACAGGTCGGCGCTGATGAGGAACGCCAGGTCCTGCGCGGAGTAGCCGAGGGCGCCGCCCACGATGAGCGGCACCGCCACCGCCCCGGCGTACATCGCGAGCACGTGCTGCAGCCCGAGCGGGAAGAGCCGCGCCAGCCGCGGCACCTGGTCCACCGGGTGCGCGGTCACGGGTGGTGCTGTGCTGCGTGAAGCTTCGGACATCGGTCGTCCCCTTCCGTCACCGGGCGCCTGGGCGGCGCGTCGGGACGACCGTAGGGAGCGACGGTTTCCGTGGGATCAAACAGCGTTTCCGGGAGGTGACATCTTCTCGGATGAACCTTTCACGTCACCCGGTCGTGAGGACGACGACGTCGTGCGGGGCGAGCGGGAGGGTCGCGGCGGCGGCGTGGCGCGCGCCGGTGAGGACGTCGGTGAGAGCAGCGGCCCGGACGCCGTCGGGCCCGGCCGCGAGCGCCGCGGCGAGGACGAGCGTCGCAGGGCGGTCCGTGTGGTTGAGAGCCACCAGGGTGCCGCCCCGCCACACGGTCTCGACGCCCGGGACCTGGCCGCCGAGAGCCACGCCCGCGTCGTCGAGCGCGGCGCGGAGCACGGCCTCGAGGCCGCCGCCCGGCCCGCTGAGGTCGGCGCCGACGTACCAGGCGCGGCCCGCGCCGTGCGCGTGGCGCGCGACGGCGACGCTGCCGGCCAGCGGCCCGTCGTCGTAGGTGGCGAGCACCTCGGCGCCGTCGGAGCGGGCTCGTTCTCCCAGGGTCGTCGCGGTGCCGTGGTGCCCGGTCTGCGGACCGGCCCAGGAGACCGCGCTGCCGCCGTCGGGCAGCGGCACCCACTCCTCCGCGGAGACCCCGAGCACGTGCCGCAGGAGCGAGGGCGAGCGGCCCGCGTGCAGGTGGGCGAGCCCGTCCGCGACGCCGCCGAACGGCCCCCACACCAGGTGCCCGCCGCCAGCCACGTAGGCGTCGAGCCGGTCGGCGGCGGGCTGCTCCAGCACGGCCAGCGCCGGGGCGAGCACGAGGTCATAGGACTGCAGCGGGTCGCCGGGCGCGACGACGTCGGCGACGACGCCGAGCCGCCACAGCTCCCGGTGCCAGGCCTGCAGCGTGGCGAGCGGGTCGAGCCGCACCGTCGGGAGCGCGACCTGGGTGGCGGCCCACCACGACGGCCAGTCCCACAGCAGCGCGACGCGCCGGTGGACGGGCTCGCCGACGAGGCCGCGCAGCGCACGCAGCTCGGCACCCAGGGCGCGGACACCCGCGTGCACGGTCGTGTCCGCGCCCGCGACGGGCAGCATCGCGGAGTGGAAGCGCTCGGGGCCGGAGCGCGCCTGGCGCCACTGGAAGAACAGCGCGCCGTCGCCGCCGTGCGCGAGCGCCTGGAGCACCTCGGTGCGCAGCCGCGCGGGCGACTTCGTGAGGTTGTGCTCCCGCCAGCTCACGGCGCTCGCCGCCTGCTCCATGCGCAGCCACGGCCCGCCGCCCGCGAGCCCGCGGGCGAGGTGGTTGACGAGGGCCGCGTCGGCGGGCGCGTCGGGGGACGCCGGGTCGGGGTAGGCGTCGTCGGCGATCACGTCGAGGTCCGCGCGCCAGCCGTGCGGGTCGATGCCGCCGAAGAACCCCATGAGGTTGGTCGTCACGGGACGGTCGGCGTCGTGCCGCCGGATCACGGCCTTCTGCTCGCGGTAGAGGTCGAGCAGCAGGTCGGAGCCGAAGCGCCGGAAGTCGAGCTCCTGCGACGGGTTGCGGTGGTAGGGCGCGACGCGCGGCGGCAGGATCTCGGCCCAGTCGCCGTACTCCTGCGACCAGACGGTCGTGGCCCACGCGGCGTTGAGCGCGTCGAGGGTGCCGTACCGCGCGCGCAGCCAGTCGCGGAAGCGCTCCGCGCAGCGGTCGCACCAGCAGAACTGCCCGTACTCGTTGCCCGCGTGCCACATCCGGACGGCGGGGTGGCCGGCGTAGCGGGCGGCCACCTGCTCGGCGATCGCCCCGGCCGCCTCCCGGTACGCCGACGAGGACGGGCAGAACTGGTTGCGCGAGCCGTAGCTCAGCACCGTGCCGTCCGCCGTCGCGGGCAGCGACTCCGGGTGCCGGTGGCCCAGCCACGGCGGCGGCGAGGCGACCGGGGTGGCGAGGTCGACGGCGATGCCGGCGTCGTGCAGCAGGTCGAGCACGTCGTCCAACCAGGCGAACCGGTACTCGCCCGGCCGCGGCTCGAGGTGCGACCAGCTGAAGACGCCGACCGTGACGAGGTTGATCCCCGCCTCCCGCATGAGCGCGACGTCCTCCCGCCAGACGGCGGGCTCCCACTGCTCGGGGTTGTAGTCCCCGCCGTACAGGATGCCCAGCTCGTCCGTGAGCCGTGCGAGTCCAGCCGCCATGCCGCGATACCCCCGTGGACCGTCGAAGCGCTTCGATGCGCGCGCCAGCCTACCCACCCCGAGTTGTCAGGACCAGAGCCACGTCCACCCGGCCCTGGCCCTGACCGCTCGTGATCAGCCGACGCGGCCCGCCAGCCAGCCCGCCAGGTGGTCGGGGCGGTCGGTGATGATCGCGTCCACGCCGAGCGCGACGGCGGCGGCCCAGTGCGCGGGCTCGTTCAGCGTCCAGACGGCGGTGGAGAGTCCGGCCTCGTGCAGCCGGGCGACGACGTCGGGGTCGTCGCGCAGCACGGTGCCCTGCGGGTTGCACATGACGACGTCGAGGTCGCGGCACCGCTCGACGAGGTCGTCTCGGGCGGTGGTGACGAGCAGGCCGCGGCGCAGCCCCGGGTCGGCGTCGCGCAGCGCGGCCACGGTCTCGGGCCAGAAGCTCTGCGCCACCGTGCGGTCGGCGAGGCCCGCCGCGCGCAGCGGCTCCGTCACCCGCCGCACCTCCCGCGCGGACCACGCGCCCTTGACCTCCAGCAGCAGGTCCAGGCCAGGGCGGGCGCGCAGCAGGTCGGTCACCTCACCGAACGTCGGCACCCGCTGCCCCGCGTACGCGGGCGAGAACCACGACCCGGCGTCGAGCAGCCGGACCTCCCGCAGCTCGAGGTCCGCCAGCTTGCCGCTGCCGTTGGTCGTCGCGTCGACGGTGTCGTCGTGGATGACGACGACCTCGCCGTCGACGGTGAGCCGCACGTCGATCTCCAGGGCGTCGGCCCCCGCGAGGACCGCGCTCTCGAACGCGGCGAGCGTGTTCTGCGGAGCGACGGCGCTGTTGCCGCGGTGCGCGACGACGCGCGGCCGTCGCGAACCCTTCGGCCCGGTCGGCCCGGTCGGCCCGGTCGCGCCCGTCACAGGTACGGCTCCACGTTCTCGGTGTACGCCGTCTCGATGCGCGGCGCGACGGCCTCGAACGCCGTCTTCGGGTCGGCGTCCTCGATGACGATCTGCTCGAGCGCCTCGTTGAGCAGCGCGTCGGCGCCCGGCACGAACACGCGCACGTCGTCCTGCACGCGCGCCTTGTCGGCCAGCTGGTCGACGGCCGTGCGGAACTGCGGCGTCTCGGAGTAGGTCTGCTTCATCGCGTCGCTCTCGACGGCGGAGGTGCGCACCGGCATGTAGCCCGTGGCCTGCGAGAACGTCGCCGTGTTCTCGGTGTTCGTGAGGAACTCGAGGAACATCGCGGCCGCGAGCTGCTCCTCCGGCGTCTTCGACGACGGGATCGCGAGGCCCGTGCCGCCCGTCGGGGTGCCGCCGCCGGCCGGGCCGTCCGGCAGGTAGGCCGTGCCGACCTCGAACGACGCGGCGTCGAGCGCGCCCTTGAGCGAGCCCGTGGAGCCGATGGTCGAGGCGACGAGGCCGGACGAGAAGTCCGCCATCGCGTCGTCGGCCGAGAGCGTCGCGACGCCCGAGTCGTGGAAGAGGTCGCGCACGAACTCGCCGCCCGCGACCGCCTCCGGGGTGTCGAGCGTGAGGTCGAAGCCGTCCGAGTAGGCGCCGTCCTGGCCCCAGATCATGTTCTCGAACCACCAGGCGCCCCACGACGGACCGGTGGACAGGCCGAGCGTCGAGCCGCCGTCCGGCACCTCGCCCTTGAGCTTCGCGTCCCAGTCGATCAGCTCGTCCCAGGTCTCCGGGCCGCGGTCCGGCAGGCCGGCCTTCTCCCACAGGTCCTTGTTGTAGTAGAAGAGCGGGGTCGAGCGGGCGTACGGCACCGCCCAGTGCTGGTCGTCGTACTCGTAGTCGGCGTACAGGGCGGGCTGGAAGTCCTCCGCGTCGGCGTCGAGGTACTCCATGACGTCGTCCACCGGCATGATCTGGTCGTTCAGGCGGTACCGGAACCACCACACGTCGGACGCGATGACCAGGTCCGGCAGCTCGTCCGTCTGCGACGCGGCCTGGAAGCGCTGCGCCACCTCGTCATAGTCGGCGCCGGCGGTGACGAGGTCGACCTCGATGCCGCTCTCGGCCGTGAAGTCGTCGATGAGCTGCTGCTCGAGCTCCTGCGACTGGCCCGGGTGGTTGCTCCACCAGGTGATCTCCTGCGCAGGCTCGACCTGCGACCAGTCGACGGCCTCGGCGGACGCGTCGCCGGAGGCCGTGGCCCCGACGCTCGGGCCGGCGCAGGCGGTGAGGGTGAGGGCCGAGACCGCGGCGAGCGCCGCGACGGCGGTGCGGGTGCGGCGGGCGGGACGGTGGGACACACGTGCTCCTTGGTTCGGGGTGGTGTTCGGGAGGCGGGCCGGGCGGGACGGGGTCACCCCGTCACCGCGCCCGCGGTGAGACCGGCGACGAGGCGTCGCTGGAGGATCAGGAAGACGAGCAGGATGGGCAGCGTCACGACGACGGTCGCGGCCAGCAGCACGCCCCAGTTCGACATGCCGTCGGTGTTCTGCAGCAGCGTGAGGCCGACGGGGAGGGTCATCTTGTCGGCGTGGTCGACGACGAGGAACGGCCACAGGTAGTCGTTCCACTCGGTCACGACGGACACCAGCGCGACGGCGGCGAGCGTCGGCGTGCTCATCGGCACGACGAACTTCCACAGCTTGCGCCAGTGCCCGGCGCCGTCCAGCTCGGCCGCCTCGAGGATGGACGCGGGCAGCGTGAGGAAGTGCTGCCGGAACAGGAAGGTGCCGAACGCGCTGGCCAGGCCCGGCACGAGGATCCCCTGGTAGGTGTTGAGCCAGCCGAGGCTCGCGACCAGCGTGTAGTTGGGGATGATCGTGATCTGCGGCGGGATCATCAGGGTCGCGATGACGAGCCCGAACATGAGCTTCT
>NZ_JBHXAW010000254.1:0-6470 GCF_042726645.1 Isoptericola sp. NPDC060257 | reverse complement strand
CGCTCGACCGCCTCCACCGCACTGCCCGCCGTCTCCACGTCGTCGCCCGCGACGGCGTCGTGCGCCTCCTGGGCCGCGACGCGCAGCTGCTCGGCGTTGCCCAGGCGCCCGACGAGGGCCGTGAGCTCGGCGTCCTCCCCCGACTGCGGGTCCACGCGCTCCACCTCGGCCAGGCCGAGCCGCAGGAGCTCCGCCTCCCGGGCGCGCTCGGCGGCCCGCGCGGTGAGGTCGTCGATCTCCGCCTGCAGCCCGGCACGCTCGGACCACGCCGCCCGGTAGGTGTCGAGGTCGTCCTGGTGGTCGGGTCCCGCGAAGGAGTCCAGCGCCTCGCGCTGCTTGGCCGCCGTGCGCAGGCGCAGCTGGTCGGCCTGACCGTGCACGGTCACGAGCTCGTCCGCGATCTCCGCGAGCACCGCCTGCGGCACGCCGCGCCCGCCCAGGTGGGCGCGGGAGCGGCCGGCCGCCGCGACGGTGCGGAGCACCACGACGGTCCCGTCGTCGTCGACCTCGCCACCCGCTTCGTCGACCCGAGCGGCGACGCCCGGGTGCGCGGCGACGCGGAGCCGACCCTCGACGACGGCGCCGTCCGCGCCGGGTCGGACCGCGGCGGGGTCGGCCTTGCCGCCCATGAGCAGGCCCAGCCCGGTGAGCACCATCGTCTTTCCCGCGCCCGTCTCGCCCGTGATGACGGTCAGCCCGTCGGCCAGGGGCACCCGGGCGGCGCGGATCACGCCCAGGTTCTCGATCGCGATCTCCTCGAGCACCTCACGCCTCCTTGTCGTGCTCGTCGAGCTTCTCGTCGTCGCCCGGCCCGGGCGCCGGCGCCCGATGGTCCGGACGCTGGGCCGCCAGCTCGCGCCAGCCGACGACCGGCAACGAGAACTTGGACACCAGCCGGTCGGTGAAGGGCGCGGGCGAGAGCCGTGCGAACCGCAGCGGCAGCGCGCCCCGCCGCACCTCCACGAACGACCCGACCGGCAGGTCGATGCGCCGCCGGCCGTCGCAGGTCAGCACCGCCGGGACCGGGCTGCGCTCGAGCACCTTGACCGTGTACGTGGACCGGGGGCCGATCACCAGGGGGCGCGCGAACAGGGCGTGCGCCGACAGGGGCACCAGCAGCACCCCGTCCACCTCGGGCCACATCACCGGCCCGCCCGCGGAGAACGCGTGCGCCGTCGACCCGGTCGCCGTGGACATCACCACGCCGTCGCAGCCGAACGACGAGAGCGGGCGACCGTCGACGGCGATGCCGACCTCGACCATGCGCTCGCGCCGCGCCTTCTCCACGGTCGCCTCGTTGAGGGCCCACCCCGTCCGGGGGGTCTCCTCCCCCGGCAGGTGCACGGCGACGTCGACGACGGCGCGCTCCTCGACCTCGTAGTCGCGGGCGGCCAGCCGCCGCACGGCGTGCCGCAGGTCGTCGCGCTCGCTCTCGGCGAGGAAGCCGACGTGCCCCAGGTTGACCCCCAGGAGAGGGACCCCGGTGCCGTGCGTCAGCTCAGCAGCCCGCAGGATCGTGCCGTCGCCGCCCAGGACCATGACGGCCTCGGAGTCGGTGACGCCCTCGCGGACGCGCGCCGCGGCCATGTGGTCGCCGAACGACTCGGCGAGGTCGTCGTCGTGCAGGGCCACCTCGAAGCCCGCCTCGGTGAGCTCGCGCACGGCCTCGGAGAGCGCCGCCACGGCCTCCGGGCGGCCCCCGTGGGTGACGATCAGGACTCGGCGGCTCACTGTGCTCCTCCGACAGGCGGGACAGGCAGGACGGGCGGGACGGACGGCGGCGTGCCGGGGTCGCCGGGCCGCCAGGCGACGGCGGCCGCCACGGCCTCGTCGGCCGGCTCGGCGGCGGACGACGACGACCCGCCGTCGGGCCGGAACCAGCAGAAGTACTCGCGGTTGCCGCTGGGCCCCGGCAGCGGGCTCGGCACCACCGCGCGCGCCCGCAGGCCGTGCCCGGCCGCGGCCCGCAGGACGGCGAGCACGGCCTCGGCGTGCAGGGCCGGGTCGCGGACGACGCCGCCGCTGCCGAGCCGCTCCCGCCCGACCTCGAACTGCGGCTTCACCAGCAGCAGGGCGTGGCCTTCCGGGGAGAGCGCCGCGGCGAGCGGCCCCAGCACGAGCGTGAGGGAGATGAAGGACAGGTCCCCCACCACGACGTCGGGGGCGCGCTCCAGGTCGGCCGGCGTGAGGTCGCGCAGGTTGAACCCCTCGACGACCGTGACCCGCGGGTCGGTCCGCAGCGCCGGCACGAGCTGGTCGTGCCCGACGTCGAGGGCCACCACGTGCCGCGCGCCCCGGCGCAGCAGGACGTCCGTGAAGCCGCCGGTCGAGGCGCCGACGTCGAGGCACCACCCGTCGTCGACCGCCCGCAGCAGCTCCTGGCCGGCAGGGTCGGCGGCGAGCGCGTCCAGCGCGCCGGCCAGCTTGCCCCCGGCGCGCGACGCGTACCCCGGGTCCTCGGGATCCGCGTGCACCGCGACGGGCGCGCCGTCGGGCACCGGCGTGGAGGGCTTCGTGACCACGCGACCGTCGAGCCGCACGCGTCCCGCGTCGATCAGCTCCACCGCCTGGCGCCTCGAGCGGGCCAGGCCGCGGCGGACGAGCTCCGCGTCCATCCGCGCGTCCGTGCGTGCCACCGCCGTCAACGCCGTGGCCCCGCGTCCGGGCCCTCGTCCTGCACCCCGTCCGGCCCGGTGCCCGGCGCGCCGTCGAGGCGCGCGCGCAGCACGTCGTGCACCGCGGTGAAGCGCTCCACGTGCTCGGCGAGGGGGAGGTCGTCCAGGCCCTCGAGCTCGTCGGCGCCGGACACCGGGCCGGTCCCGGGGCCGCCAGGAGGCCGAGGGGTCGGCCGGGCCACGGCAGGGGCATCGGCAGCGGGGTCGTCCGCCGACGCCCCGGGCGTCGACTGATCCTGCGTCATGGTCCCTCCCTACCGCTCGCGGTCTCTTCGCCAGCACCTTGACGGGTGCGCGCGGACCGCCGGTCCGAGGGGCGGCTGGTCGCGCAGGTGTGCCGCCGTCCGAGGTCCGGGTCCACGCTACCTGCTGGCGCGGACGTCCCGTGCACGACGCACAGCCCACGACCAGGTCCGTGGCCGGCGCCCGAGCCGTCGGCCGTCGTCGCGTCCGTCCGGCGGGAGCGCGTCACCCCGCGCCCGCTCGTCACGCCTCGGTCAGGCGTGCAGCTCGGGGACGGTCGACGCCGACGCCGGGGCGTCCCGGTCCGCGGCGTCCCAGGCAGCCGCGCAGGCCGCGCGGACGACGTCGATCCCGTGGGGCCCCTCTCGATCGAGCTCCAGCGCTCCGTCCACGACCCGCGCCGCGCGGCCCTCGCACGTCCACCAGCCCTCGGCGGTCCGCTCCGGGACGGGGTGCGGCTCGAGCAGGGCACGGAGGTCGGCGCCGACGAAGTCCGGGCGCAGGCCGGGCTCGGCCAGCACGGCGTCGCGTGCCGTGGACACTCCCGTGAGCACGTGCAGGCCGGGGTAGCCGCCGGCGCGCGCGCCGGCGAGGTCGGTGTCGAGGCGGTCGCCGATCACCAGCGGCCGCTCTGCGCCCGCCCGGTCGACCGCCAGGCGGTACATCGTGGGCGACGGCTTGCCCGCGCTGTCCGGCTCGACACCTGTCGCGGCCACGACCGCGCCGACGAGCGCGCCGTTGCCGGGAGCGAAGCCGCGCGCCGTCGGGAGCGACAGGTCGAGGTTGCTCGCCACGTGCCAGGCTCCGGCGGCCACGGCGTAGGCCGCCTCGGCCAGGTCGCTCCAGGCCAGGCCCGCCGCGTAGCCCTGGGCCACCGCGTCGGGGGCGTCGTCCGCGGAGTCGACGACCGTCAGCCCCACGGCGGCGACCGCCGTCCTCAGACCCGCCCCGCCGACGACGAGGACCCGAGCGCCCGGCTCCAGCCGCGTGCGCAGCAGCGCCGCGCACGCCTGGGCCGCCGTCATGACCTCGTCCGCGCCCGTCGGGATGTCCAGGCCCGTGAGCTGGCCGGCCACCTCCTCCGGCTCGCGCGACGCGTTGTTCGTCACGAAGACCAGCCGGAGCCCCGCGGTCCGTGCCGCCGTCAGGCTGTCCGCGGCGTGCGGGATGGGCAGGTGGCCCTTGTACGCGACGCCGTCGAGGTCGACCAGCGCCAGGTCGTGCGCCGACGCGAGCGGGACGGTGCTGCCCGACAGGGTCGCCGTCATGCCTGGCTCGCGTCCGGGGCGCCGGCCTCCGTGTCCGACTCGGCCCCCGCCGCCGGCTCCGTCCGAGCGGCCTCCGGCTCGTCGGCGTCAGCTTCGGGCTCGGCGGCATCGCCTTCGGGCTCGGCGGAGCTGCCGGCCCCGTCGGAGTCGGCGCGCTCCTCGGCGTCGTCCGCGTCCCCGCTCGGCGCGGGCGGACCGGCGAGGTCGTCGTCGTCCGAGTCGTCCTCCGTGTCGAGGTCCTCGTCCACGGCGTCCTCGTCGTACGTGTCGTAGACGACGACGTCCTCCGACTCCTGCGGCAGGCCGGACGCCCGCTCGAGCTCGGCCGGATCGACCCCTGCGAGGATCCGTGCCGCCTCGTCCTCACGGCCCGCCGCCTCCAGGGCGGCCGCCCGTGCCTGCAGCACCCGGAGGCCCAGGTCTCCCCGCCGCTCGGCGGCGGGGATCCGGTCGAGCACAGCGAGCGCGGCGTCGTGCTCCCCGAGGTCGCTCCGTGCTCCGCTCGCGACGATGGCGAGCTCGGTGCGCCCCTCGGCGTCGAGCGTCCGCGCCTCCTCGCTCGCGGCGAGAGCCAGGGCGCGCTCCGGCCGCCCGAGGCCGCGCTCCGCGTCCGCCATCAACGGCAGGTGCTCGGAGGAGCCGTTGAGGCGTCGCACCGTGCGCAGCTCGCGCAGCGCCTCCGCGAACCGCCCGGTGCGGTACGCCGCGATCCCCGCGGCTTCCCGGACCACGTCCACCCGGCCTCCGCGACGCACCGCCGCCTGGGCGTGCTCGTAGGCACGCTCCGGGTCGACGTCGAGGAGCCGCCCCGCCATCACGAGGTGCAGGCCGATGCGCTCGGCGTTCTCCTTCGTCAGGCCGCGCAGGCGCCCCCGGACGTCGCGGCTGAGCTGACCCATCGACGCATCCTCGGCGATCTCGGGCTCGACGACGCGCGGGCGTCGCTCGGCACCGGCCGCCGGGCGGGCGGTTCGTCCGCCGCCTGCGCGGCCCTGCCCCTCTCCGCCGCGCGGTCCGGTCGTCGGACCGCGAGAGCCGGCACCGTGGGACCCGGCACCACGGGAGCCCGGCCGCGGACCACCGCTCCTGCCGTCGCGCTGCGCCGGACGGTCGCTCCCGTAGCCGCGATCACCCCGGCCGTCCGAGCGTCCCCGATCCCCCGCGTACCCGCGACGGTCACCCGACCCCGCCCGGTCGTCCCGGCCGCGGTCCCGGGACGACGGACCCCGGTCGCCGCGGTCGTCGCTGCGGCCTCGCGCATCGTGCTGCCCGGCCCGTCGGGAGAAGTCGCGCCGATCGCGACCGTCGTCCTGGCTCGGACGGCGCTCCACACCGCGGCGGGCGCCGCCGCGCTCGTCCCGACGGTCGTACCCGTCACGAGACTGCTCGCGACCGCGCGAGGGCCGCTCCTCCCGGCGGTCGCGGGACGTGGGGCCGCGACGGTCCCCTGAGTCACGGGACGAACGCTCTGTACGGCGGTCGTCGCCGTACGCGCGCCCGCCGCCCTCGGGCCGCCGTCCGGAACGCTCCCGGTCGCCTCGCTCGCGGTCGGCGGGACGACCGCGACGCTCCGCCGCACGGTCGTCCGGGCGACCCCTGCCGGCGTAGCCGCCTCGGCCGTCCCGCGCCGCGTCGCCTCGCGCCGGACGTCCCTCGCCCTGCCGGCGCTGCGTGCCCTCGCGCTGCGGACGCTCACCGCGTCCGCCCGAGGAGGCCTGCGAGCCTCGGTTCCCGTTCCGCGAACTCCCGCGCGCGCCCCCTTCACGGGACGACGATGCACGACCCCCCGCACCGCCCTTGCTCTCGTCCCGCGGTGAATCGTTCACGGTCTTCCTTTCCGACGCCGACACGACCGGTATTCTCCCACGCCACACCCTCGGAAGAGTGGTCGCGAAGCCTCCTCCGGATGTGATGGCAGGCACGGGGTCGAGCCCTCACGATCCATGCCACCACGAGCCCTGCGCCCGTGCCAGACGCACGTGGTCCGCGGCAGCGCCGGCCATGTGCTGCGCATGACGGGCTGCGCGGAAGTCGGGCGCGTCGAAGCCCGAGCGGCCCCTGAGCGAAGCCGTCCGATCACGACGTGCTCGCAGAGCAGCGGACCCTGTGGTCGTCCCCGCACCACGCGTGCGCGCACACGTCACAGGGCACGACGCGCACCCGGCGCACCCGGCGCAGCTCACCGCACCCGGGTATGCGAAAGGCCCACCCCGGGGTGGGGTGGGCCTTTCGTGAATGGGTGTCCGGCGGCGTCCTACTCTCCCACCCCCTCGCGAGGGCAGTA
>NZ_JBHXAW010000253.1:0-6509 GCF_042726645.1 Isoptericola sp. NPDC060257 | reverse complement strand
GTCGCAGAGCGTGTCACCGGTGGTGACGTCCTTGAGCCCGATGAAGGCGTAGATGTGCCCGGCGTGCGCCTCTTCGACCGGGTTCTCCTTGTTGGAGTGCATCTGGAAGAGCTTCCCGATGCGCTCCTTCTTGCCCTTGGTCGAGTTCTGGACCTGAGCGCCCTGCGCGACCTTGCCCGAGTAGACGCGGACGTAGGTGAGCTTGCCGAAGAACGGGTGCGTGGCGACCTTGAACGCGAGGGCCGAGAACGGCTCCGTCTCGTCCGGACGACGCTCGATGATCTTCTCGGCGTCCTTGACGTCGTGGCCCTGGACGGCCGGGACGTCGAGCGGGGTCGGCAGGTAGTCGATCACGGCGTCGAGCATGGGCTGCACGCCCTTGTTCTTGAACGCCGAGCCGCACAGGACCGGGAAGGCCTCGGACCGGATGACGAGCTTGCGGATGCCGGACTTGATCTCGGCGACCGTGAGCTCCTCGCCACCGAGGAACTTCTCGAGCAGCTCGTCGTCGGCCTCGGCGACGGCCTCGACGAGCTCGGCCCGGTACTGCTCGGCCTTCTCGACGAGGTCGGCCGGGATGTCCTCGACCGCGTACTCCTCGCCCATCTTGGTGTCGCCGCGCCAGGTGAGCGCCTTCATCTCGAGCAGGTCGACGACGCCCTCGAAGTCGTTCTCGGCGCCGATCGGCAGCTGGATGACCAGCGGCTTCGCCTTGAGGCGGTTGATGATGGTGTCGACCGTGAAGTAGAAGTCGGCGCCGAGCTTGTCCATCTTGTTGACGAAGCAGATGCGCGGCACGTCGTACTTGTCGGCCTGGCGCCACACGGTCTCCGACTGGGGCTCCACGCCCTCCTTGCCGTCGAACACCGCGACGGCACCGTCGAGCACGCGCAGCGAGCGCTCGACCTCGACGGTGAAGTCCACGTGACCCGGGGTGTCGATGATGTTGATCTGGTTGTTCTTCCAGTAGCAGGTCGTCGCGGCGGACGTGATCGTGATGCCGCGCTCCTGCTCCTGCTCCATCCAGTCCATCGTCGACGCACCGTCGTGCGTCTCACCGATCTTGTAGTTCACACCGGTGTAGAACAGGATGCGCTCGGTGGTGGTGGTCTTGCCGGCATCGATGTGGGCCATGATGCCGATGTTGCGGACCTTGTTCAGGTCGGTCAGCACGTCGAGTGCCACGGTGTCTTACCCCTTGTCGGTGGAAGGTCGGAAGCCGGGCCGGAGGGCCGGCTGCCGGCCGGTTCCGGATCCTCGGACGGCCCCGGGGGTCACCCGGGGCCGTCCGTGCGCATCACCAGCGGTAGTGCGCGAAGGCCTTGTTCGAGTCGGCCATCTTGTGCATGTCCTCGCGGCGCTTCACGGCGGCACCGAGGCCGTTGGAGGCGTCGAGGATCTCGTTCATGAGGCGCTCGGTCATCGTCTTCTCGCGGCGGGCGCGCGAGAAGTCCGTGAGCCAGCGCAGCGCGAGCGTCGTGGAACGCACGGGGCGCACCTCGACCGGCACCTGGTAGGTGGCGCCACCGACACGGCGGGAGCGGACCTCGAGGGCCGGGCGGACGTTCTCCAGCGCGCGCTTGAGCACGACGACCGGGTCCTGGTCCGTCTTGGCACGGACGCCCTCGAGGGCGCCGTAGACGATCGCCTCGGCGGTGGACTTCTTGCCGTCGAGCAGGACCTTGTTGATCAGCTGGGTGACGACGGGCGACCCGTAGACGGGGTCGACGATGAGCGGCCGCTTGGGGGCCGGACCCTTGCGAGGCATCAGGCCTTCTCCTTCTTCGCGCCGTACTTGCTGCGGGCCTGCTTGCGGTTCTTCACGCCCTGCGTGTCGAGCGCGCCGCGCACGATCTTGTAGCGGACACCCGGGAGGTCCTTCACACGGCCGCCGCGGACGAGCACGATCGAGTGCTCCTGCAGGTTGTGGCCGACACCGGGGATGTACGCCGTGACCTCGGTACCCGAGGGCAGCTTGACGCGCGCGACCTTGCGGAGCGCGGAGTTCGGCTTCTTGGGGGTGGTGGTGTACACGCGGGTGCACACGCCGCGCCGCTGGGGCGAGTCCTTGAGGGCCGGCGTCTTCGACGCCACGGCCTTCGTGGACCGGCCCTTGCGGACGAGCTGCTGGATCGTAGGCACTACGTCTCCGTCGTCTTCTCGAGCTCACGAGGGCCGGGCGGCCCTCGACGGTGGTCTGTCTGGCTGGTGCGTGCCGATCGCATGCGGCACCCGCGGCCCTCACGGACCGCAACGCCACTTACCACCGGCTCGATGGCCCGGATCAGCTCAGCTCCCCCGCCCTCACGGACGGTCCGAGCGATCTTCCCGGGGTACCTGTGCGCTCAGGACGGCGACGCCTCCGGCAGCCGGCCCGAGCGAGAACGCTCTGGGCTGACAGCGGGATGCGCGCGCGACGGCACGGGCACGGCTTCCAAGATTACCCGCGGAAGCAAGCGGGGTCAAAGGATCGGGAGGGGCGCACGCTGTGACGTGCGCCCCTCCCGGACTACCTCGTGGTGAGGATCAGCGGACTAGCGGAAGTCGCCGAAGTCCAGGTCCTCCAGCGGGATCGCCTCGCCCGAGCCCATACCGAGCGTCGGGAAGTCGATCTCGTCGTAGCCGAAGCTCGGGTAGAGCTCGGCCTTGGCCTGCTCGGTCGGCTCGACCTCGATGTTCCGGTAGCGGGGCAGGCCCGTGCCGGCGGGGATGAGCTTACCGAGGATGACGTTCTCCTTGAGGCCCAGCAGCGGGTCACGACGACCGCTCATCGCCGCCTCGGTCAGCACGCGGGTCGTCTCCTGGAAGGAGGCGGCCGAGAGCCACGAGTCGGTGGCGAGCGACGCCTTCGTGATGCCCATGAGCTCCGGACGGCCGGAGGCCGGCTGGCCACCCTCCGCCACGGCCCGACGGTTCGCGTCCTCGAAGCGGACGCGCTCCGCCAGCTCGCCCGGCAGCAGGTGCGAGTCACCCGAGTCGAGCACGGTCACGCGACGCAGCATCTGCCGCACGATGACCTCGATGTGCTTGTCGTGGATGTCCACGCCCTGCGAGCGGTAGGTCTCCTGGACCTCGTCCACCAGGTGCTTCTGCGTGGCACGCGGGCCGAGGATGCGCAGCACCTTCTTCGGGTCGACGGCGCCCTGGACCAGCTGGGTGCCGACCTGGACCTGATCGCCGTCGGCGATCAGGAGGCGGGCACGCTTGGTCACCGGGTAGCGGATCTCCTCGCCGCCGTCGGCCGGCGTGAGGACCAGGTGGCGCGTGCGCTCCGTGTCCTCGATCGCCACGGTGCCGGTGTACTCCGCGATCGGGGCCTCGCCCTTGGGGGTGCGGGCCTCGAACAGCTCGGTGACACGGGGCAGACCCTGCGTGATGTCCTCCGCGGAGGCGACACCACCGGTGTGGAAGGTACGCATCGTCAGCTGCGTGCCCGGCTCACCGATCGACTGCGCCGCGATGATGCCGACGGCCTCGCCGATGTCCACCAGCTTGCCGGTGGCCAGGGAGCGGCCGTAGCACTTGGCGCAGGTGCCGACGCGCGACTCGCAGGTCAGCACGGACCGGACCTTGACGTTCTCGATGCCGGCGGCGATCACCTTGTCGATGATCACGTCGCCCGCGTCCGAGCCCGCCTCGGCCACGACGTTGCCGTCCGCGTCCACGACGTCCGTCGCGAACGTGCGCGAGTAGATGCTCGTCTCGACGCGCGGGTGCGGCACCAGCACGTCGCCGATGCGCTCGGCGACGGGCAGCGTGAGGCCGCGCTCGGTGCCGCAGTCCTCCTCGCGGATGATGACGTCCTGCGACACGTCGACGAGGCGACGGGTCAGGTAGCCGGAGTCCGCGGTACGCAGCGCCGTGTCGGCCAGACCCTTGCGGGCACCGTGCGAGGCGATGAAGTACTCGAGGACGGACAGGCCCTCGCGGTAGTTGGACTTGATCGGGCGGGGGATGATCTCGCCCTTCGGGTTCGCCACGAGGCCGCGCATACCGGCGATCTGGCGGACCTGCATCCAGTTACCACGGGCGCCCGAGGACACCATGCGGTACAGCGTGTTCCGCGAGTTGCTCTCGAGGTTCTCGCGCATGACCGACGCGATCTTGTCGGTGGCCTGGGTCCAGATCTCGATGAGCTCCTGACGGCGCTCGTCGTCGGTGATCAGACCCTTGTCGAACTGGTCCTGGACCTTCAGCGCACGCTGCTCGTGCTCGTCCAGGATGTCGTTCTTGACCTCCGGCATCGCGACGTCGGAGATCGCGATCGTGACGCCCGAGCGCGTGGCCCAGCGGTAGCCGGCGTCCTTCAGCGCGTCGAGCGACGTCGCGACGTCGACCTTCGGGTAGCGCTCCGCCAGGTCGTTGACGATCGTCGAGAGCTCCTTCTTGCCGACGACGCCGTTCTGGAACGGGTAGTCGATCGGGAGCGCCTCGTTGAAGATCGTGCGGCCCAGGGTGGTCTCGAACAGCAGCGGCTGCCCGGGCTCCCAGCCCTCGGGGGCCTCGAAGCCGCTGGTCGGCGGAACGAGGTCCGACATCCGCAGCTTGATCGTGGCGTTGAGGTCCAGCGCGCCGCGGTCGAGGGCCATGATCGCCTCGGCCTGCGAGGAGAAGACCCGCCCCTCCCCCGTCGCGCCGGGGCGGTCCGAGGTGAGGTGGTGCAGACCGATGATCATGTCCTGCGAGGGCATGGTCACCGGACGGCCGTCCGACGGCTTGAGGATGTTGTTGCTCGAGAGCATGAGGATGCGGGCCTCGGCCTGCGCCTCGGCGCTCAGGGGCAGGTGGACCGCCATCTGGTCGCCGTCGAAGTCCGCGTTGAACGCGGCGCACACGAGCGGGTGCAGGTGGATGGCCTTGCCCTCGACGAGCTGCGGCTCGAAGGCCTGGATGCCCAGGCGGTGCAGGGTGGGGGCACGGTTCAGCAGCACCGGGTGCTCCTGGATGACCTCCTCCAGCACGTCCCAGACCTCGCCGCGGGTGCGCTCGACCATGCGCTTGGCGCTCTTGATGTTCTGCGCGTGGTTGAGCTCGACGAGCCGCTTCATGACGAACGGCTTGAACAGCTCGAGCGCCATCTGCTTGGGCAGGCCGCACTGGTGCAGCTTGAGCTGCGGGCCAACCACGATGACCGAACGGCCCGAGTAGTCGACGCGCTTGCCGAGCAGGTTCTGGCGGAACCGGCCCTGCTTGCCCTTGAGCATGTCGGAGATCGACTTCAGCGGGCGGTTGCCCGGACCCGTGACCGGGCGGCCGCGGCGACCGTTGTCGAACAGCGAGTCCACGGCCTCCTGGAGCATCCGCTTCTCGTTGTTGACGATGATCTCCGGCGCGCCCAGGTCGAGCAGGCGCTTGAGCCGGTTGTTGCGGTTGATCACGCGGCGGTACAGGTCGTTGAGGTCCGACGTCGCGAAGCGGCCACCGTCGAGCTGCACCATCGGGCGCAGGTCCGGCGGGATGACCGGGACGGCGTCGAGCACCATCGCCGTGGGCGAGTTGGTCGTCGTGAGGAACGCGTTGACGACCTTCAGGCGCTTGAGCGCGCGCGTCTTGCGCTGGCCCTTGCCCGTCCGGATGGTCTCGCGCAGCGACTGGGCCTCGGCCTCCAGGTCGAAGCTCTCGAGGCGCTTCTGGATCGCCGCGGCGCCCATCGAGCCCTCGAAGTACGTGCCGTAGCGGTCGACGAGCTGGCGGTACAGCATCTCGTCGCCCTCGAGGTCCGCGACCTTGAGGTTCTTGAACCGGTCCCAGACCTGCTCGAGGCGGTCCAGCTCCTGGTCCGCACGCTTGCGCAGCTGCGCCATCTCGCGCTCGGCGGAGTCGCGCACCTTGCGGCGCGCGTCCGCCTTGGCGCCCTCGGCCTCCAGCTCGGCCAGGTCGGCCTCGAGCTTGGCGGCACGGGTGTTGATGTCGTTGTCGCGGCGGTCCGAGATCTCCTTCTTCTCCAGGTCGATCTCGTTCTGGAGGTTCGGGAGGTCCTCGTGGCGGGCCTCGTCGTCGACCCACGTGACCATGTAGGCCGCGAAGTAGATGACCTTCTCCAGGTCCTTCGGGGCCAGGTCCAGCAGGTAGCCGAGGCGCGACGGCACACCCTTGAAGAACCAGATGTGCGTGACCGGGGCGGCGAGCTCGATGTGGCCCATGCGCTCACGGCGCACCTTCGAGCGCGTCACCTCGACGCCGCAGCGCTCGCAGATGATGCCCTTGAAGCGCACGCGCTTGTACTTGCCGCAGTAGCACTCCCAGTCCCGGGTGGGGCCGAAGATCTTCTCGCAGAAGAGCCCGTCCTTCTCCGGCTTCAGGGTGCGGTAGTTGATGGTCTCGGGCTTCTTGACCTCTCCGTGCGACCAGGCACGGATGTCGTCGGCCGTGGCCAGGCCGATACGCAGCTCGTCGAAGACGTTGACGTCGAGCAAGATGTCCTACTTCCTCAAAGCTTTCGAATGTCCGTGGAGTTCAGCTGGTCGCTGGATCAGATCTCGTCGACCGTGGCAGCCGAGTTGGGGCGG
>NZ_JBHXAW010000252.1:0-6532 GCF_042726645.1 Isoptericola sp. NPDC060257 | reverse complement strand
CAACGCGGCCGCGGCCCTCGCGCTCGGCATGACCCCTGGCGACATCGCGATCTCGATCGGCACGTCGGGCGTCGTGTCCGCGGTGGCGCCGACGCGCACCGCCGACGGCTCCGGCGCCATCAACGGCTTCGCCGACGCCACCGGCAACGCGCTCATGCTCGCCGTCACCCTCAACGCCGCCCGCGTGCTCGACGCCGCCCGCGCGGTGCTCGACGTCGACGTGCACGAGCTCGCCGACCTCGCGCTCGCCGCGCCCCCGGGCGCCGACGGCCTCGTCCTCGTCCCGTACCTCGAGGGCGAGCGCACCCCCAACCGTCCCGACGCCACCGGCACGCTGCACGGCGTCCGCCTCGCGACGTCCACCCGCGAGCACCTCGCGCGCGCCTACGTGGAGGGCATGCTCTGCGGCCTGGCCGACGGCCTCGACGCGCTGCGCGCCCAGGGCGTGCCCATCGAGCGCGTCATGCTCATCGGCGGCGCCGCCCAGTCCCCCGCGGTGCAGCAGGTCGCGACGCAGGTCTTCGGCCTCGCGATCGGCGTGCCCGAGCCGGGCGAGTACGTGGCCGACGGCGCCGCGCGCCAGGCCGCGTGGGTGCTCGCGGCCGCGACCTCCCCGGACCTCGCCGCGCCGGCCTGGTCGACGACGGTCGCCACGACCCTCGACGCCGACCCGCACCCGGTCGTCCGCGAGCAGTACGCCGCAGTCCGCGACCTGACCTGAGCCGCAGGCCCTCGCCGCGACCCGTCGGGTGCGGCGAGGGCCCTGGCCACGACGGGAAAGCGGTTACTAGGCTGGCGTCATGATCCTGGACCCGCTCGTCGAGCGCGCCGCCGCGCTCGACATCGCCCTGCACACCGTCGACGTGCGCGTGGGCGACGACCGACCTGTCTCCGCCGCCGCCCCGACCCGCGGCCACGACGTCCCGCAGCGGATGTACTCGGTGTCCAAGACGGTCACGGGCCTGGCCATCGGGCTCCTCGCCGCGGAGGGGCGCGTCTCCCTCGACGACCCCGTGGTGAAGCACTTCCCGGACCTGGTCGACGGCCACCCCGTCCACCCGTGGCTCGAGGCCACGACGCTGCGGCACATGCTCGCGATGGTCGGCCCGCACCGTTCGACGACGTACAAGGTGCGCGGGGGCGGCTGGCTGGAGTCGTACTTCCGCGTCGAGCCCACGCACCCGCCGGGCACCCTGTTCACGTACGACACCAGCGCGTCGTACACGCTGGCCGCGCTCGTGGAGCGGACCACGGGCGGCACGCTCGCCGACTACCTGCGCCCGCGGGTGCTCGACCCGCTCGGCATCTCCCCCGGCCTACGCTTCCTGCCCGGCCCGGACGGCTTCAGCCACGGCGGCTCCGGCCTGATCTGCACGCCCGACGACCTGGCCCGCCTGGCCCGGCTGCTCAACGACGGCGGCGTGCACGACGGCGCGCGGCTGCTCCCGGCGGAGTACCTCGCGGCCGCGACGTCACCGCAGTCGGACCCCGCCACGCAGACCTGGGGCGGGCCGTTCCGCGCGGCGTACGGGTACCAGCTGTGGCTGCCGCCCGCCGGCGGCTGGCTGATGTTCGGGATGGGCGGGCAGATCGTCTACGGCGACCCCGAGCTGCGGGTCACCGTGGTCGTCACCGCCGACTCGCAGGCCGCGGCGAGCGGCGACCAGAAGCTGCTCGACCTCGTCCTCGACCACCTCGTCGGGCCCGCGCGCGAGCTGGGGCGGGCGGGCGGGGAGGCCGACGCGCCCCCGGCGGGGGCCGCCGTCACGACGCTCGTCTGGCCCATGCCGGGGCACGACGCCGCGCACGCGCGCCCGCTGGCCGGCACCTGGGCCGGCCGCACCCCGGGCTCGGGTCCGGCGGACCTCACGCTCGACGTCGACGCGGCCGGGGGCACGATCGCGTCGTCCGACGGCTGGTCGATCGCGCTGGACACGGCCGACCCGCTGACGACCCGGATCGGCGACGAGCCGGCGGTCGTCACCGCCGGCTGGTCGGGCCCCGGCGTCCTCGACGTGCGCGCGGGGACCCACGGCGACGAGCTGGCCACGCTCCGGCTCCGCCTGGCCCTGGCCGACGACGGCACCCTCGCCGTCCAGTCGCAGGGCTTCGGCGAGACGCTCGACCCGCGGTGGACGTTCCACGCGGCCTACGCCCGCTGACACCACCCGATCGGGTCAGCCCTTGACCGAGCCGATCAGCGCGCCCTTGACGAAGAACCGCTGGATGAACGGGTACACCAGCAGCATCGGCAGCGTCGCGACGAAGATCACCGCCATCTTCACCGACTGGGCGGGCGGGACGACGTCGACGGCGCTCTCGTCCGCGTTCATGCCGGACGCGACGATGACGATCTGACGCAGCAGCACCTGGATGGGCCACTTCTCAGAGTCGTTGATGTAGAGGATGGCCGCCTGGTACGTGTTCCAGTAGTACACGGCGTAGAAGAGGCCGATGGTCGCGATCGACGCCAGCGACAGCGGCAGCACGATCCGCAGGAAGACCCCCAGGTCGGAGCAGCCGTCGATGCGCGCGGCCTCCTCCAGGCTGTCCGGGATGCCCTGGAAGAAGCTGCGCATGATGACGAAGTTGAACGCGTTGATCAGCACCGGGAGGATCAGCGACCACAGCGAGTCGATGAGCCCCAGCTTCTGCACCACGATGAACGTGGGGATCATGCCGCCGCTGAACAGCATCGTGAACACGACGAGGAAGTTGATCACCCGCCGGCCCTTGAGGTAGCGCTTGGACAGCGCGTACGCCATGAGCGCCGTGACCAGCAGGCTGAGGAACGTCCCGCCCACGGTGACGACGACGGAGACCCCCATCGCCTGGAAGATCGTCGACGTCGACAGGATGTACCGGTACGCGTCGAGCGTGAACGTGTGCGGGACGAGGATGAACGGCCGGGTGGCGATCTCGCCCGGGGTGGCGAGCGAGCTGCCCAGCACGTTGAGGAACGGGATCAGGCACAGCAGCGCGAAGCCGGTGAGGACGACCACGTTGACGACCTGGAAGACGCGCACCCCGACCGAGGGCTTGCGGGTCCGGCCCGTGCTGCGGAGGGGCCGTGCGGCGGGTGCTGCCGCGGCGATCTTGCTCATCTGGAACTCCCGGTTCGGGGCTGGTCGGAATGCTGGTCGGTCGTGCGCAGGGCGAAGAGGCCCGCGGTGACGAAGAAGCCGAAGGCGATCGGGTACAGCAGGAGCTGGCTGCCGAGGAGGCAGGCGAGCCCGGCGGCGAGGAACCACCACCCGGTCGTCCGTCGGGCGGGGCGGCGGCGCGCGAGCGCGAAGCCGACGACGGTGAGCCCGAGCACGATCGGCACGGTGAGGCTGAACCACGCCGCGAGCGTGCGCGTGGCCTCGTAGGCCGCGTCGACCGGGACGCCCGCCGCGCCGGCGACGCCGCCGTCGGCGAGCAACGGGTAGAGGCTGTGGGCGAACGTCGCCTCGTCGACGCCGTTCACCACGAGGGTGAACGCGCCGAGGGAGAGCGTCGTCAGGGCCGCCGCCACCCCGGCCACCCAGAGCTCGACGGTGCGCCGGACCGTGCCAGCCGGACCGGCGGGCTCGGGCGCGGCGTCGCCGGCGTCGCGGCGGGCGGGCGTCTCGGTCATGGCCATGTCAGCCGTTCACCTCGGCGTACGCAGCCGTGAGCTCCTGCTCGATGTCGCCCAGGCCCTGGCCGCGGAGCTTCTCGATGGCGGCCTCGTAGTCCGCCATCTCGATCTGGCCCACGACGTACTTGTTGTAGGCGTCCTTGGCCGCGTCGTGGACCGTGGTCCACTGCCGGTCGTAGGCCTCGGAGGACAGGGACTGCGTCGGGTTGACGACGGCGTACTGCTCGTTCTCGAGCATCTTCTCGTTGCCCTCGTCGACGTACGGCTCGGTGCTCTTGTAGGTCACGACCTTCTCGGACAGGCGCGACGACGAGTACGGCTGCACCTCCTGCTCCCAGGCGGTCTGGTCCTCGATCGTCACCACGCCGTCGGCGTCCTGCGAGAAGTGCGTGCCCTCGACGCCGTTGGTCATGAGGCCGAACGCCTCCTCGTCCAGCAGCTTGTCGGCGAACCCGAGCACCCGCTTCAGCTCGGCCTCGTCCTTCACCTCCGACGTGGGGAAGGACAGCCAGCCGCCGAGCCCACCGGCCGTGTCGGTGAGGATCCGCCGGGGCACGTCCTGGTAGGTCATGTCGTTGACGAGCGCCCACTTCATGGGCGTCTCCGGGTCCGCGTCCTGCGCGAGCGCGAGGTACCCCTTGGCCTCGAACAGGCCCGTGACCACGATGCCGCCCTTGCCGCGCGCGATGGCGTCCTGCTGGTTCGTCTTCTGCATCGTGACGAACTCCTGGTTCACCGCGCCCTGCTCGTACACGCCGCGGTACCACTCCATCGCCTGCTTGAAGGCGTCGCCGTCGAGCGTCGAGCGCACCTGCCCGGCGTCGTCCACCTCGAAGTCGTCGCCGGCGCCGAAGTACCCCGACAGGGACCGGAAGCCCAGATCGAAGCTCTCCTCGCGGTCGATGAACCCGGTGGTGTCGTCCTTGCCGTTGCCGTCCGGGTCGTCCTTCGTGAACGCCACCGCGACCTTCTCCAGGTCCTCGATCGTGTGCGGCGTCTCCAGGCCCAGGTTGTCCAGCCAGTCCTGGCGGACGACGACCCCGTAGCGCGCCTTGATCTTCTGGAACGGGACCCCGTAGAGCTTGCCGTCCAGGCGGGCCGCGTCGAGCGTCTGCGGGTCGATCTTCGCGAGGTTCGGGAACTCCTCGAGATAGGGCTCCACGTCCCAGAACATCCCCGACGTCAGCGACTGCCGCACGGTCGAGCTGTCGACCGGCGCCATCGACACCATGTCGGCGAGCGCGCCCGACGAGAGCGCCGCGTTGAGCTTCTCCGCCGACGAGGCTGCCGGCACCCACTGGATCTTGAAGTCCTCGCCGGTGTGCTCCTCCAGCGCGGTCTGGATCGGGCCGCCCTCGTCCGGCGTCACGGGCGTGTGCAGGGTCGCCATCCACGTGACGGGGCCGCCGGCCTCGCCCCCCTCGTCGCCCGAACCGTTGCTGCCGCACGCGGTCAGCGCGAGCGCGGCCACCGCGGCCGCCGCCGCTCCCCTGACGAACAGGTTCTTCCTCATGCGAGGTGCTCCTCTCGTGTCGCCTGCTCCGTCGCAGGCGTGCTCGACGCGCGGGAGACGCCGGTGTCGTCCCGCTCGATCCGGCCGGTCACGTCGGTGAGCCGCAGCGTCGGGCTCGCCTCGGCCGTCACCTCGGGGCCGACCGCCCCGACCACCCGCACCCGGGTGAAGGCGGAGTCGGCCAGGTACCCGACGCGGATGCCCGCCCGCGCCACCGCCTCGACGCCCGCCGCCATCGCGGGGACGCCCGGCTCGGCGTCCTCGGCGAACGAGATCGCCACGTCGTCGAGGGTGATCTCGCTGAGCGGCGCCTCGGGCAGCCCGTACAGGTGCGCCGCCGCGGCGTGCACCCCGCGGGCGGTCACATGGGCCAGGTGGATCCGGCGGAACGCGGGCGTCCGGTCGTCCACCGGGTGCGGCGACCGGTCGCCGACCCACGGCTCCTTGCCGTCGGGCCCGCAGAAGTAGAAGGGGTTGATCACGAACGGGCACAGCACCCCGTCCATGATCACGTTCGCCACGCGCACGTCCTCGACGACGCCGCCGCGCCCCCGGCGCGACTTCAGCCGGATCCCGCGGTCGGTGCCGGAGAACACGCAGCCGGTGATGACGACGTTGCGGATGCCGCCGCTCATCTCGCTGCCGAGCACCACGCCGCCGTGGCCGTGCACCATCGTGCAGCCGGTGATCGTGATGTTCTCGCACGGCACGCGCTCGGCGGTGCGCTCGGTGCCCGCCTTGATCGCGATGCAGTCGTCGCCGACGTCGATGTGGCAGTCGCTGATCCGCACGTTCCGGCACGACTCCGGGTTGATGCCGTCCGTGTTGGGCGAGTCGGCGGGGTTGTGGATCCGCACCCCGGACACGCTCACGTCTTCGCACAGCAGCGGGTGGACGGTCCAGGCGGGAGAGTTCGTGAGGGTGACGTCGCGGATCGTCACCCGGGTGCACTCGTGGATCCCGACGAGCGTGGGCCGCGGGTGCGCGAGGGACTCCCGGTCGTGGCGGAACGTGTCCCACCAGGCCGCGCCGCCGCCGTCGATCGTGCCGCGGCCGGTGATCGCGACGTCGGTCTCGCCGTGCGCGTAGACGCACGGCTGGTGGATGGTGGAGCTGGCTCCCTCCCAGCGGGCCTCGACCGGCGGGTAGAGCGCGGGGTCGGGCACGAACTCGAGCCGCGCGCCCGCCTCGAGGTGCAGCTCGACGTGCGAGCGCAGGCGCAGGGCGCCCGTGCGGTGGGTCCCGGCGGGCACCACCACGGTGCCGCCGCCCGACGCCGCGGCGTCGTCGATCGCGGCCTGCAGGGTCGTCGTCGCGAGGGTCTCGTCGAGGGTGTGCACGTGTTGCCTCTCGGTGGTGCCTGGTGCGGCGGGCGGGCGTCCGGCCTTCTCGGGGGC
>NZ_JBHXAW010000251.1:0-6575 GCF_042726645.1 Isoptericola sp. NPDC060257 | reverse complement strand
CATCGGCGCTGAAGGGCTAAGCTTCCGGGTTCGGAATGGGACCGGGCGTTTCCCCGACGCTATGACCGCCGTAACAGTATCGAGTTTTCAGGGTGACCCCCCTGATCATCACCTGGTGGTGGTGGGGGGTGGTGCCCGTTTCTCGGGAACCGCACAGTGGACGCGTAGCATGCAATTGTCAAACAGTGTTTGAGTGTGTGTGAAGTTGTTGGCTTATTAGTACCGGTCAGCTCCGACAGTCTTTGGTCCTGTCTTCCACATCCGGCCTATCTACCCAGTGGTCTAGCTGGGTGCCTTCACCCCCGTGGGGGATGGAAACCTCATCTTGAAGCAGGCTTCCCGCTTAGATGCTTTCAGCGGTTATCCCTTCCGAACGTAGCTAACCAGCCGTGCTCCTGGCGGAACAACTGGCACACCAGAGGTTCGTCCGTCCCGGTCCTCTCGTACTAGGGACAGCCCTTCTCAAGTTTCCTGCGCGCGCAGCGGATAGGGACCGAACTGTCTCACGACGTTCTAAACCCAGCTCGCGTACCGCTTTAATGGGCGAACAGCCCAACCCTTGGGACCTACTCCAGCCCCAGGATGCGACGAGCCGACATCGAGGTGCCAAACCATGCCGTCGATATGGACTCTTGGGCAAGATCAGCCTGTTATCCCCGGGGTACCTTTTATCCGTTGAGCGACGGCGCTTCCACAAGCCACCGCCGGATCACTAGTTCCGACTTTCGTCCCTGCTCGACCTGTCGGTCTCACAGTCAAGCTCCCTTGTGCACTTGCACTCGACACCTGATTGCCAACCAGGCTGAGGGAACCTTTGAGCGCCTCCGTTACATTTTGGGAGGCAACCGCCCCAGTTAAACTACCCACCAGGCACTGTCCCTGATCCGGATTACGGACCGAGGTTAGATGGTCGATATGGCCAGAGTGGTATTTCAACGATGACTCCACCCGACCTGGCGGCCGGGTTTCACAGTCTCCCACCTATCCTACACAAGCCACACCGAACACCAATACCAAGCTATAGTAAAGGTCCCGGGGTCTTTCCGTCCTGCTGCGCGTAACGAGCATCTTTACTCGTAGTGCAATTTCGCCGAGCTCGCGGTTGAGACAGCGGAGAAGTCGTTACGCCATTCGTGCAGGTCGGAACTTACCCGACAAGGAATTTCGCTACCTTAGGATGGTTATAGTTACCACCGCCGTTTACTGGGGCTTAAATTCTGGGCTTCACCGAAGTTGACCCGTCCTCTTAACCTTCCAGCACCGGGCAGGCGTCAGTCCGTATACATCGTCTTGCGACTTCGCACGGACCTGTGTTTTTAGTAAACAGTCGCTTCTCCCTGGTCTCTGCGGCCCTCCCCGCTTCCCACCGCAAGGGTGTTCACGGATCGGGCCCCCCTTCTCCCGAAGTTACGGGGGCATTTTGCCGAGTTCCTTAACCACGATTCGCTCGATCGCCTTGGTATTCTCTACCTGACCACCTGAGTCGGTTTGGGGTACGGGCGGCTAGAACCTCGCGTCGAGGCTTTTCTTGGCAGCAGAGGATCACCCGATTCCCGCATACGCGGTCACTATCAGTTCTCACCCTATGTGCTTCGCGGATTTGCCTACGAAGCGGGCTACAACCTTGGACGTGGACTACCATCGCCACGCCGGGCTACCTTCCTGCGTCACCCCTGTTAACACGCTTACCTACTACCGGTTCGGGTCCCACGCCGCGCCACCGGTGAGATCCCGAAGGATCTCGGTGGTGGTCTGGGATGGTTAGCATCACCGGGCTCGGTATGGGCGGTTCTTCGCCGGTAGGAGAATATCAACTCCTTGTCCATCGACTACGCCTGTCGGCCTCGCCTTAGGTCCCGACTTACCCAGGGCGGATTAACCTGGCCCTGGAACCCTTGGTCATTCGGCGGACGGGTTTCTCACCCGTCATTCGCTACTCATGCCTGCATTCTCACTCGTGTGGGCTCCACCACTAGGTCACCCTGCAGCTTCACTGCCCACACGACGCTCCCCTACCCACCCACACACCTGAACACCAATCAAGTTGGTGCTGGGCTAACGTGTGAGTGCCACGGCTTCGGCGGTGTACTTGAGCCCCGCTACATTGTCGGCGCGGAATCACTTGACCAGTGAGCTATTACGCACTCTTTCAAGGGTGGCTGCTTCTAAGCCAACCTCCTGGTTGTCTGTGCAACTCCACATCCTTTCCCACTGAGCACACGCTTAGGGGCCTTAGCCGATGATCTGGGCTGTTTCCCTCTCGACTACGAAGCTTATCCCCCGCAGTCTCACTGCCACGCTATGTCTTACCGGCATTCGGAGTTTGGCTGACGTCAGTAACCTGGTAGGGCCCATTAGCCATCCAGTAGCTCTACCTCCGGCAAGAAACACGTGACGCTGCACCTAAATGCATTTCGGGGAGAACCAGCTATCACGAAGTTTGATTGGCCTTTCACCCCTAACCACAGGTCATCCCCTCAGTTTTCAACCTAAGTGGGTTCGGTCCTCCACGCCGTCTTACCGGCGCTTCAACCTGCCCATGGCTAGATCACTTCGCTTCGGGTCTAGACCCGGCGACTGTACCGCCCTATTCGGACTCGCTTTCGCTACGGCTTCCCCACACGGGTTAACCTCGCCACCGAGCACTAACTCGCAGGCTCATTCTTCAAAAGGCACGCCGTCACCCCTGCTAAGGAGGCTCCGACGGATTGTAGGCACACGGTTTCAGGTACTATTTCACTCCCCTCCCGGGGTACTTTTCACCTTTCCCTCACGGTACTAGTCCGCTATCGGTCACTAGGTAGTATTTAGGCTTAGCAAGTGGTCTTGCCAGATTCACACGAGATTTCTCGGGCCCCGTGCTACTTGGGATCCCCTCAACCAGGCCGCACCATTTCGTCTACGGGACTCACACCCACTACGGTCCGCCTTTCAATGCGGTTCGACTATGACACGGCTTTCTTACTGGCTACCAGACTGTCAGATCTGGTCAGAAGGTCCCACAACCCCGCATGTGCAACGCCTGACAGCTTGACACACACACGGTTTGGCCTCATCCGCTTTCGCTCGCCACTACTCACGGAATATCTCTTCCTGTCGGTACTGAGATGTTTCACTTCCCGACGTTCCCCCCTACACCCTATGTATTCAGATGCAGGTGACTGGGCATGACCCCAGCCGGGTTCCCCCATTCGGACACCCTCGGATCACAGCTCGTTTGCCAACTCCCCGAGGCTTATCGCAGGCTACCACGTCCTTCTTCGGCTCCTAGTGCCAAGGCATCCACCCTGTGCCCTTAAAAACTTCGACACACTACAATATTTCACAGAGATCAGAAAACTCGTCCCCCCACCCCTTCAAAGAAGAAGACGAGGAACAAGTACTGAACATCTGGGATGCTCGCGTCCACTGTGCAGTTCTCAAGCAACGGACGACCCGCAGACACCCGGCACGCCTACCCCCTCCAAGGGAGCGGTTCACACCAGCCCACGACCCGTATCCATCAAGACCACCCACCACCCCACCCGCCCCACCCACCAGGGAAGGACGACCAAGGCCGGCCGATTGCCTCAGGACCCAACAGTGTGCTTGCGAACCAGACCAACCCCCCACCACCAGCGTTCCCCCACCCGACCCCGAAGAGCCAGCCCCGAAGAGCCCGGCCCCGAAGAGCCGTGGTGTGTACTAGCCGGCCAGCGAGACGCCGAACCGGTCCTTCTAGTCAATGTTCCACCCGTGAGCAACCACCAGACACTCAAACGGCGCCTCAGATGGTCTGCCTGACCCCCACCCCACCACCGAACCCACCAGAAGACCTGGCAGACGAGGCAATGAAGCGACGCACGAAGCGCCACAGGGGGTATCAGATGCTCCTTAGAAAGGAGGTGATCCAGCCGCACCTTCCGGTACGGCTACCTTGTTACGACTTAGTCCCAATCGCCAGTCCCACCTTCGACCACTCCCCCCGGAAAACCGGTTGGGCCATGAGCTTCGGGTGTTACCAACTTTCGTGACTTGACGGGCGGTGTGTACAAGGCCCGGGAACGTATTCACCGCAGCGTTGCTGATCTGCGATTACTAGCGACTCCGACTTCATGGGGTCGAGTTGCAGACCCCAATCCGAACTGAGACCGGCTTTTTGGGATTCGCTCCACCTTACGGTATCGCAGCCCTCTGTACCGGCCATTGTAGCATGCGTGAAGCCCAAGACATAAGGGGCATGATGATTTGACGTCATCCCCACCTTCCTCCGAGTTGACCCCGGCAGTCTCCCATGAGTCCCCGGCATAACCCGCTGGCAACATAGGACGAGGGTTGCGCTCGTTGCGGGACTTAACCCAACATCTCACGACACGAGCTGACGACAACCATGCACCACCTGTGCACCGACCTTACGGGGCACCCATCTCTGAGTGTTTCCGGTGCATGTCAAGCCTTGGTAAGGTTCTTCGCGTTGCATCGAATTAATCCGCATGCTCCGCCGCTTGTGCGGGCCCCCGTCAATTCCTTTGAGTTTTAGCCTTGCGGCCGTACTCCCCAGGCGGGGCACTTAATGCGTTAGCTGCGGCACGGAACTCGTGGAATGAGCCCCACACCTAGTGCCCAACGTTTACGGCATGGACTACCAGGGTATCTAATCCTGTTCGCTCCCCATGCTTTCGCTCCTCAGCGTCAGTTGCGGCCCAGAGACCTGCCTTCGCCATCGGTGTTCCTCCTGATATCTGCGCATTCCACCGCTACACCAGGAATTCCAGTCTCCCCTACCGCACTCTAGTCTGCCCGTACCCGATGCAAGCCCGAGGTTGAGCCTCGGGATTTCACACCAGACGCGACAGACCGCCTACGAGCTCTTTACGCCCAATAATTCCGGACAACGCTTGCGCCCTACGTATTACCGCGGCTGCTGGCACGTAGTTAGCCGGCGCTTCTTCTGCAGGTACCGTCACTTGCGCTTCTTCCCTGCTGAAAGAGGTTTACAACCCGAAGGCCGTCATCCCTCACGCGGCGTCGCTGCATCAGGCTTTCGCCCATTGTGCAATATTCCCCACTGCTGCCTCCCGTAGGAGTCTGGGCCGTGTCTCAGTCCCAGTGTGGCCGGTCGCCCTCTCAGGCCGGCTACCCGTCGACGCCTTGGTAGGCCATCACCCCACCAACAAGCTGATAGGCCGCGAGCCCATCCCCCACCGAAAAACTTTCCAACCCACACCATGCGATGCAGGCTCATATCCGGTATTAGACCCCGTTTCCAAGGCTTATCCCGAAGTGGAGGGCAGGTTGCTCACGTGTTACTCACCCGTTCGCCACTGATCCATCCCAGCAAGCTGGGACTTCACCGTTCGACTTGCATGTGTTAAGCACGCCGCCAGCGTTCGTCCTGAGCCAGGATCAAACTCTCCGTAAAAGAAGAGAAACACCACGAACCCCCAAAAGAGCCCGCGGCATTCAACGATACTGGCCAGACCAAGCTGAACTGCTCAGTCCGATCCAAAGGAACCACAAAGGGTTCAAAAATTTGGCATTGACTATCAAACACACTGTTGAGTTCTCAAACAACCGACGCACACCGCAGAACCAGAACCACTCTCGGCTCCAACCCCGCCGGGGCAACCCCTCAAACTTACCAGACTTTTTCGGCCGTTCCGACCGCCTGTTCCCAGCCGATCGAACTGCCCGACATCGTCGGAAGCCCCCACACCGGTGCTCGGGCGCACGAATGCGACCTGATCCTCGGTGTGAGTTCCAGCCCCGGTCGGCCACCTGAGCTCCGGTCTCCCGGATCGTGCTCCTTGGTGTCCGTCTCCCTGTCGGGCTGACGTCGTAGAACATTACACGCTCCGGAGCGCCCGGCCAACTCCGTCCGCGGTGACGCGGGGCACACCCCTCCCCGCCCTCGGACGGGGGCTCCGGACCGGGTCCAGAATCGTGCCGTGAGCACCCCGCAGACCGCCCCTCAGCCCCCGGTGTCCGTCGCCGTCCGGCCCGCCCGTGCCGACGAGAGCGCGCACGTCGCGTGGCTCGCCGCGCTCACGTTCCCGCTGGCGTGCCCGCCCGGGACCTCTGTCGCCACGATGGCCGCGCACGTGGCCACCCACCTCTCCCCGTCCGCCGTGCGCGGCTGGGTCCGGTCCGACACGCACGCTCTCCTGGTCGCCGTCGACGAGGAGCTCGACCCCCACGCCGACGGTCCGACGGCTCCCCTCGGCTACGCGCTCGTGTCCTTCGGCGAGGCCTCCGGCGACGACGAGCAGCGCGTGCTCCGCTCCGTCGTCGGGCCCGCGCCGTACGTCGAGCTCTCCAAGATCTACGTGCACCCGGACGCGCTCGGCGGAGGGGTCGCGGCGCGGCTCCTCGACGCAGCCGTCTCGGCAGCCGCGGAGCTCGGCGGCGACGCGCCCCTGTGGCTGGGCACCAACGCGCAGAACGCCCGGGCGCAGTCCTTCTACCGCAAGCACGGCTTCGAGGTCGCCGGGACACGGACCTACGACGTCGGTGGCGTGCGGCACGACGACGTCGTCATGATCCGTCGACCGGCCTGACCGCGCGCGACGGCGGGGGGGGGGCCCGCGGCGCCCCCC